>NZ_VRYY01000817.1 GCF_015731765.1 Nitratidesulfovibrio oxamicus | reverse complement strand
GTGGGGCGGCGGGCGCCGCCGACACCGCCGACGACGCCCAGGCCAAGGCCCGCGAAGGAGCCGAGGGTGTGCAGCGGGTCAAGGAGGCCGTGGTCCGCGTGGAGAAAGGCGCCGCCAGCCTGCACGCGAGCATGGCCGACCTTTCGCGCAAGGCCGAGAGCATTGGCGGCATCATGGCCGTGATCAGCGACATTGCCGACCAGACCAACCTGCTGGCGCTGAACGCCGCCATCGAGGCGGCCCGCGCCGGGGATGCCGGACGCGGCTTTGCCGTGGTGGCAGACGAAGTGCGCAAGCTGGCGGAAAAGACCATGAACGCCACGCGCGAGGTGGGCGAGGCCATCCGGGCCATTCAGGACGGCACGACGGCCAGCGCACGCCAGGTGGACGCCGCCGTGGAGGCGGTGACCCAGGCCAATGCCCAGGCGGATACCGCTGGCAGTTCGCTGGACGAAATCGTGCGTCTGGCCTCCGGCGTGTCCGCGCAGGTGCGAGCCGTGGCCACCTCGGGCCAGGAACAGGCGGCGGTAAGCGCGGACATCGTGCGATCGCTGGGCGACGTCACCACCATCAGCGAAGACACCGCCAGGGCCATGCGTGACGCGGAACGTTCGCTGGACGAGCTGAATACCGAGGCGCAACGCCTAGGCGACCTCGTCGCGCGGTTCAAGGAGGGGTAGCGCAGGCGGTATACGCTCCCCTGATCATTCTACTCAAGATTGCATGTTTTACGCCAGATGCTATATGTTGTGAAAAATTTCAGGAGGTGGATATGGAAGACTCAGCAACCTTGAATTACGGCGAAAAATACTGCGAAGCCTGCGGCAAGCCTGTAAAAGAAAAGGCCGAAATATGCCCAAGTTGTGGTGTCCGGGTTCGCAAGTACAGTGCCCGATCCAAGACCACTGCGGCATTGCTCGCCTTTTTCCTTGGCGGGTTTGGCGCACACAAGTTCTACCTCGGCAAGACGGGGTGGGGGCTACTCTATCTGCTTTTCTGCTGGACCTTCATCCCGGCTATCGCTGCGTTTATCGAGTTCATTATTTTGCTTAGCATGGATCAGGCGCAATTCGAAGATAAGTACGCATAGTACGCTAGCCGATCCCGGTAGAGATACAAACCACAACATCACCCGGTCACTGGACTGTCGCGGCAAGGTGTTGCGGTAACGCCCCCGCACCGTTTCCGATGCGGGGGCCTTTCATTCATTTTGCCGCAAACCCTAGCGGGTCAGCTTGCGGAACTTGATCCGGTGCGGCGTGTCGGCGTCCTTGCCCAGGCGCTTCTTGCGGTCTTCTTCGTATTCCGAATAGTTGCCATCAAAGAACACCACGCTGGAATCCCCTTCGAAGGCCAGGATGTGCGTGGCGATGCGGTCCAGGAACCAGCGGTCGTGGCTGATGACCAGCACGCAGCCCGCGAAGTTCTCTATGCCGTCTTCCAGCGCCCGCATGGTGTTCACGTCAAGGTCGTTGGTGGGTTCGTCAAGCAGGATGACGTTGGCGTTGGACTTCAGCATGCGGGCCAGATGCACCCGGTTGCGTTCCCCGCCGGACAGCACGTCCACCTTCTTCTGCTGGTCCTGGCCCATCAGGTTGAAGCGCGAGCAGTAGGCGCGGGCGTTCACCTCGCGGTTGCCCAGCTTGACCGTTTCGTACCCTTCGCTGATCACCTCGTACACGGTCTTGCCCGCTTCCAGCGAATCGCGGTTCTGGTCCACGAAGGCCACCTGAACGGTATCACCGATCTTCAGTTCGCCCGCGTCGGGCGTTTCCACGCCCGCCAGCATCTTGAACAGGGTGGTCTTGCCCGCGCCGTTGGGGCCGATGATGCCCACGATAGCCCCGGCGGGAATGAGGAAGTCCACGCCTTCCATCAGCAGGCGGTCACCCAGCGACTTGGCGAGGTCCTTGGCCTCGAAGACCACCTTGCCCAGGCGCGGTCCCGGCGGGATGTAGATTTCCAGGTCCGGGGCGCGCTTTTCGCTTTCGTGGCTCAGCATGGCCTCGTAGGCGTTGATGCGCGCCTTGCCCTTGGCGTGGCGGCCCTTGGGCGACATGCGGATCCACTCCAGTTCGCGCTGGAGGGTCTTCTGGCGCTCCACCTCGGACTTTTCTTCCTGCTGCAGGCGCTTTTCCTTCTGCTCCAGCCACGAGGAATAGTTGCCCTTCCACGGAATGCCGCGCCCACGGTCCAGTTCCAGAATCCAGCCCGCCACGTTGTCGAGGAAGTAGCGGTCGTGGGTGACGGCGATGACCGTGCCGGGGAAGGTCTGGAGGAAGCGTTCCAGCCAGGCCACCGATTCGGCGTCCAGGTGGTTGGTGGGTTCGTCCAGCAGCAGGATGTCGGGGCTTTGCAGCAGCAGGCGGCACAGGGCCACGCGGCGGCGTTCACCACCGGAGATGACCGACACGGGGGTGTCGCCGGGGGGGCAGCGCAGGGCGTCCATGGCCATTTCGAGGCGGGCGTCCAGGTCCCAGGCGCCCTTGGCGTCCATCTGTTCCTGCACCTTGCCCTGGCGCTCGATGAGCGCGTCCATCTCGTCCGGTTCCATGGGCTCGGCGAACTTGGCGTTGATCTCCTCGAATTGCTTCACGAGATCCACGATGTCCTGCACGCCCTCTTCCACCACTTCACGCACGGTGCGGGTTTCGTCCACCAGCGGCTCCTGCTCCAGGTAGCCGATGGTGAAGCCCGGCGCGAGCACGGTCTTGCCGTCGAAGTTGGGGTCCACCCCGGCCAGGATCTTCAGCAGCGACGACTTGCCCGAGCCGTTCAGGCCCAGCACGCCGATCTTGGCGCCGTAGAAGTAGGAGAGGGAAATGTCCTTCAGCACCTCGCGCTGGCCGTGGCGCTTGGTGACGCGGATCATCGAATAGATGATCTTGTCCGGTTCGTTGCTCATTGGTCCACCTTTCGGGGTTATTGTCTGGTCGGGTTGTTTCCGGGCCGGTGCCTGCCTACCGGGAGGTTGGCACGGGGTGCGCCAGTCGCGGTGTCGCATGCTGCGCGGGACGCCGCGCGGGCGGTCCGGCACTGGCGTGCGGAAACGGCTCCATTGCCGTGTTCGGGGATATGCCGACGAAACGCGGCCCTTGTGCTTTTGCAGACCGCAGTGATTTTGTCCAGTGTGCGGGCGCACGCGGGATGACCGCGCGGGCGGCACGGAGCAGGCCGTACCGCGCGCCGACGCTGCCGGGCACTGTCGTGCGCCCCGCCCCCCTGCCGTTCCGGAAACATCCGTGGTATGCTGTCCTTCGTGACGCCCGTCACGGCACATGGCCGCGCCCGGTCCTACCCTGGCGACACGACCGGCCATGGCGACACGACCGGCCATGGCGACACGGCCTGTCATGCGATTCCGGCAAACGCCAACCATCGCGCCGGGCGCACCACAGACCACACGAAACCCCACGGGAGGCCCCATGCATCTCGCCCCGTCCACGTCCATACACGATCTTGTCTCGGAGCGCCCCTACCTCATCGACGTGCTGGCCGACTTCGCGCCCGCCTTCGCCAAGTTGAAAAACCCGCTTCTGCGCAACACGCTGGGCCGGGTGGCCACCTTGCAGCAGGCGGCGGACATCGCCGGGCTGGAGGTCAACGGCCTGATGCTGCACATTGCGCGCGGCGTGATGGACCATTCTTCCGAAGCCGTGACCATCGTGCCCAAGGGCGCTCCCGGCACCGGCGCAAAGCCCGGCCCCAAACCCGTTGCCGAGACCGGGACATCACCCTGCGCCAGCACCTGCGGCACGCCGTGCGATGCCGGGCAGGCCCCTGCGTCCGGATCGCCCCTGTCCGACGCCGCGCGCATGGATACCCTGAAGGCCCTCATCCGCGAACTGCACGCCGGGGCGGACCCGGCAACGCTGAAGGCGCGCTTTGCCGCCGCCGTGGGCGACATTTCCGGCGGGGACATTGCCCGGCTGGAACAGGCCATGGTGGCCGAGGGCCTGCCGGAAGCCGAGATAAAGCGCCTGTGCTCGCTGCATGTGGACCTGTTCAAAGGCGCGCTGGACGAGACCCCTGCGGTTTCCGCGCCCGCCGGACACCCGGTGCGCACCTACATGGACGAAAACGCCAGGGCCATGGAAGTGGCCGACGAGATCATCTCGCAGGTGGACCGCATGCACCGCACCCCCGGTGACCGCACCTCGCCCATCGACGAGATGGCCTGGTCGTTCAGCAGCCGCTACGTAAAGGAACTGCTGGAAGACCTGGCCCACATCGAAGTGCACTACACCCGCAAGGAAAACCAGCTGTTTCCCCTGCTGGAGGAAAACGGCATAGAGGCCCCGCCCAAGGTCATGTGGGAAGTGCACGACGACATCCGCGCGCTGTTCAAGACCGCCCGCGCGGCCATGGAAAACCTGGCCGCCACGGCAGCCGCGCTGGCCGCGCGCGACGCGGCGGAAGCCGTGAAGGACATGGTCTACAAGGAAGAAAAGGTGCTCTTCCCCATGGCCCTGGAATCGCTGACGGAAGCCCAGTGGGCGCGGGTGCGCCACGGCGAGGACGAAATAGGCTACGCTTGGGTGACGCCCGGCGACGAATGGACGCCGCAGGCGCCCCATCTGGCGGGCCTGGCGGGCGTGGCGGACACGGCTGGCCGGACGCGCGCCGCCGGATCCACGCAACTGGTGCAGCTGGATACCGGCGCGCTGGCCCCCAACGTGCTCAACCAGATGCTGCGCAGCCTGCCGGTGGACCTGAGCTTTGTGGATGCCGACGACCGGGTGGCATACTATTCCGACGTGCCGCACCGCATCTTTCCGCGCAGCGCGGCGGTTATCGGGCGCAACGTGAGCAACTGCCACCCGCCGAAATCCGTGCACATGGTCGAAGACATCCTGGCCAAATTCAAGGCTGGCGAGCGCGATATGGCGGAATTCTGGATAGAGCTTGGCGGCCGCTTCCTGCACATCCGCTACTTTGCGGTGCGCGATACCGACGGCGCCTACCTTGGCTGCCTGGAGGTATCGCAGGACGTCACGGACATCCGCGCCCTGACCGGCCAGCGCCGCCTGCTGGAATGGAGCTGACCCCAAAAACGCCGAAGCACGTCGAACAGTAATGCAATGGCCCGGAGGAACGTCTCCGGGCCATTGCATTTTCCTGCCCCTGCATCCCTCGGCGTGACAATAATGTAACACGCCTTTCGCGATATACAATTGACATTTTCGTGTCGCTCGCAGAGCGTCTAGGCATTGCCTCATCCCGCTCCAGGAGCACACAGCACTTCTCGGTCTGCAGGTGAAGCCGACACCGAAGCAACAGTATCGACAAACCCGGAACAGGGCGCGGAGACCATAGCATGACTGTTCGCAAAAAGCTTATGTTGGGGCTTGTGTTCCTCATATTCGTCCTCCTGTCGCTTGGGGTAGGAATATTCTGGAGCCTTCAGGGCACGAGTCAGGATATCGACGTGCTCGTCGGGCAGCATGTCTCGCTCAGAACCACGGCCATTCGCATCAATTATCAGGCGACACAGCACAGAAGATACGAGAAGGATTTGTTCCTGAACATCGGAGACCCCAAGAAGCAGGAACAATACCTGCAGAAATTCGAACAGGCCGCCAAAGATTTGCGCGGGGGCATTGAAGACCTGGACCGCCAGTTGCGCGCCAGCGCCGCCCCGCCGGATGCGCTCGCCCTGCCCCAGCGCATTCTGTCCGCCCACGAGGCATACCTTGCGGCCTTTCGGGACGTGGCGCGGGGCGCCATGACGGGTGAGATGACGCCTCAAGCAGCCAACTCCAAGTTTTCCGCAGCCAAGGATCACATCTACGCACTGGAGGACAACGTCGCCAAAGTCGTCGTTCTCGCTGACGAAGGGCTGGACAGACACGTTGAGTCCATGCGCCGGAGCCACGATGAATACGTCATCGCCCTCTCGGTGCTTACGCTGTGCTCCATCGTGCTGACCCTATTCGGCGCCGGGTGGCTGTACCGCTCCATAAACCAGCCTCTCGCGGCGTTGGTGGGCTTTGCCGAAACCGTGGCCGGCGGCGACCTCGAACACAAATCGGAATTTTCGTTCAGCGGCGAAGTGGCGCGCCTGCACGACGCCGTGGACCACATGGTGGACGCCATCCGCGAACGGGTGGCCTACAACCGGGCCATCATCAATCGCGTGCCCGACCCCATCATCGTCACCGGTCCGCGCCGCAACATCCGTGCCCTGAACAGCGCCGCCTGCGCCCTGCTGGGCCATGCGGAAGACAGCCTGATCGGCAAGCCGCTGGGCAGTTACCAGGGGGCGGACGTGTACGGCACGGAGCCCCCCATCGACCGCCTGGCCCGCACCGGCGAGGCCGAAACCCAACTGGACTTCACCCGGCAGATGGGCGGCGAGACGCGCTATTTCCATTCCCGCGCGGCCACGGTGCGCAAGCCCGACGGCACGCTGGTGGGGTACATGGAAATCCGCCAGGACATCACCACAGTGAAGCACGGCGAACTGGAAGCGCGGGAACGCAGCGAACGCATTGCCGGGGTGGCCCGCGATGCAGACGCCATCGCAACCACCGTGGCCGATGCCGCCAGCCAGCTTTCCGACCGGGTGGGCGAGGCCGCGCGCGGGGCCGACAGGCAGTTGCAGCGCAGTTCCGAATCGGCCACGGCCATGGACGAAATGGCCGCAACGGTACGCGAGGTGGCCCGCAACGCCTCGGACACCAACCGCACCACGGCGGAAATGTCCGAACGGGCCAGGCAGGGCGCGGACATCGTGGAAAAGGTGACCGCCGCCATCGAAGGGTTGGGCAGCCATTCGCGCGAACTGCGCAGCGAAATGGAAAAACTGGGCACCCAGGCCAGCGACATCGGCAACGTGCTGGGGGTCATCAGCGACATTGCCGACCAGACCAACCTGCTGGCGTTGAACGCGGCCATTGAAGCGGCCCGCGCCGGGGATGCCGGGCGCGGCTTTGCCGTTGTCGCCGACGAGGTGCGCAAGTTGGCGGAAAAGACCATGAACGCCACCCGCGAGGTAGAGGCGGCCATCGGAGGCATCCAGCAATCGGCCCGGCGCAGCGCGGAAGCCACCGACGTTGCCGTGCGCGGCGTCACCGACAGCCAGGCCCTTGCCAACGAGGCGGGCGGCATGCTGCAGGAAATCGTGCACGCGGTGCAGCAGGCCTCCGACCAGGTGAACTCCATCGCCACCGCTGCCGAGCAACAGGCCGCCACCGGCGACGAACTGAACCGCATCATCGCCGAAGTGAACGAAATATCCGGTTCCACGGCCATGCGCATGTCCGAGGCGGAAACCGCCATCGCCGAGCTTTCGGCACAGGCAGCCGCCCTGCGGCGGCTGATGGATTCCATGAAGTAGACGGGCCTGCGTGAGCAGCTGGCCAGGGAGCGGGTGAGCGAGCGGCACCCGGAGTCGCCCCGAGTCGCCCGGGGACATCCGAAGACATCCGGAGGCATCCGGAGACGCTCCCGGAGAATGACGAACGGTGACGGCTCCCATAAAAGGACACAGGGCCCCCGGCATGCCGGGGGCCCTGTCATTTCACGCCACTCGCGACGTTCATCATCCCCCGCACCCGTCATCCACGATCGGTGCCATGCCCTTCACGCAACCTTGCCCGGCGGTGCCCCTGCACTCCGCTGTTCCATGCCCCGGCTGTATCTTGTCCGCCGCTGCCCCTTGTCCTCGTTCGCCGCCCCCCCTACAGGCCCAGCACGTCCAGCATTGCCTGCCGCAAATCCTCCACGCTTTCGGCGCGGATGATGGCGTCCGCCTGGGCATAGGTGATGGTGTTCAGGTCCAGCGGTTCCGGTTCGGGTGGACGAGGAGCCGCCCCCTCCTCGGCCAGCGCCATGTACACCGCGTCCAGCGCCGCCTGCGTGGGCTGCGCCTCCTCCAGCCTCCAGGCCGCAACGGCCACGTCCCAATCCGTCTCCGGGCCGCACGCCAGTTCCCACGCGCCAGCCGGGGCATCGGGGTACAGGCGGCACAAGGCCTCGTGCATGCGTTCGTTGTGCATGGTCCTACCTCACTCGCGTCACAGTCAGGTTGTTCACATTCCCGCCGCCGCCGGACGCAAGCGCGCTGGGGTATATCCGAACTTTCAGCACCGTCCCTGCGGCAAGCTGGCGGGTGGCCCGAAGCTTCAGGCTCGTGTGCATCTGCATCTGGGAGTAGGTTACGGATTCGACAAGCCCGCTGCCGTCCGCAAGGATGGTGCCCCAGACAAAGGCGCCAACGGCCCCGCTGTACAACTTGGCGGTAGCCCGCACCTCGTACACCCCGTCTTCCGGAATGACGATGGACATGGAGCCGTCACCGGCACTGGGCCAGCTTTCTCCGATAGTGGTCATACCCCCATTGGCTGACATAATGGTCTCCACATTGGCGGGGAACGACTGCGAAACGCCCGTAGCTGTCGGGTACACGGTGCAGAACTTGCCCACGTTGGGGCTGAACACGGCGGCGAGCGCATCCAAACGCCCAAGCGCCGCCGTCAGGTCCACCGGGGCGGCGCTCATGGGCGCGTGGTACGCCTTGATGCACGACACCACGGCCACGTTGCGGGGTCGGGTTTCAGAGGCAGTTCGCGGTGCGCCATTCCGTGTATCGGTGGTGGGGTCACCAACGGCCTGCTGGTCACCGGCTGGATAAGAAAGAGAATACAGACGGCTGCTGGAGGCACCGGCTTGTACATCATTACTGCCATTCGAGAAATGCCTGTGGCCCTGGAACGCATCGCCCTGCGCACTGCCCACCACGCGCCCGGCATCCACGCCGCGCCCAAGGTCCGCCCCGCGCCGGAACTCGCCGCGCAGGTCGGGGATGGTGGCGGCAAGGGCCACTGTGCCCCCGGTCAGGTAGGTGATCAGGTCCGGGTATGCCTCCCGCGTCACCACCTGCCCGGCGCAGATCAGAAAGCCCGCCGGCACCGTGTTCACCGGGAAGTCCAGGATGGCCCCGATGGGGACGAAGGCTGCCGAGGCCAGCACGTCCTGCCTGGCATCCGCTACGGCCTGGGCCACATCTCCGTGCAACTGCTGCACTCCGGCCAGGGTCGCATCGGCGCTGGTGGCTGCGGATTCCGCCCGTGCCGCGCTGGCCGTGGCGGACGCCGCCTGCCCCTGCGCGTCCAGAGCCGCCAGTTCCGCGCGGCCCACGTTGGCGGTGATGCCCTCCAGCAGGGCATCGGGCCGCGTGGACTGGTCGGTCAGGGGCACCTTGACGCAACGCTCCACCTCTTCGCGCAGTTGCTGGGCCATCAGGGTCAGCCGGTCAAAGCCGCGCTCCAGCATTTCCGCGTCCAGCACGCCGGTATTGCGCAGATCCATCTCCTGCGTGAAGGACTGATCCAGCCACAGGGTCAGATGTTCACCCGCGCCCACCATGCCGGGCGCGCCCGGTGCAGTGGTCACGCTGCCCCCGCCGCCCGGAAGTGCGGCGGCCACGTAGTCGGCGCCATAGGCCAGCACCCTGTCGCCGCCCGTCCCGCTCACCACGGCCCGCACGTCCTCGGGCCGCAGGAACGGGAAGGTCACCGGCCACTCCGTCTGCGTGCCGTTGCCGGTGTACAGTTCGACGGTGCTCGTCGATACGATGGTCATTGTCCGCTCCTTTGCATTCTTGTCGGCACTGGCCCGGGGTTGCTCCTGAAGCCGGATGCAGGCCACAGAACCGGTACCGGATCAGGATGGGCCTAGATCAGAAGGTTGCCCGCTCCCTGCACGGTGTTGCCGATGATCATGCCGCTGCGCCACCCCTGGCGCACCCGCGACCACGGGTCGTTGGCCATGCCCATCAGCAGAGAGGCACTGCTGTCCGCGCCGGCAGCCTGATATTCCAGCGCACGCTGCCGCCGCTCCGACTGCCGCCGCACGTCCAGCACGTCGGCCTCGGCGGCCAGCGACTGGTCCTGCAAGACATCCAGCGCGCTTCCCGAACCCGCGTCCATGCCCGACGCCGCCAGCAGCGAGCGCATCCCCGCCTGCTGCGAACGCGCCTGGCGCTTCAGCGCCCGCTCGGTGCGCTCGGCATCGCGCCGGGTCTCCTCGATCTGGTAATTGGCCTGCATGGCCGCATTGCGCTGGGTGGCCGCCTGGTATTCCTGCTGCGCCCTGGCGGCGCTGGCGGTCCGGTTCGAATCCATCAGGGTGTAGCCGCCCTGCAGGACGGCTGCTGCCAACAAGGCCTGGGGCAATCCGCACATGTCATCCTCCCGTGTTGGCCGGTTGTTCCGGCGTGAAGCTGGCCGCATGAACATCGCCGGAAGTGAAGGGATGGAACGGCGCGCCCCCATGCCCCAGCGGCATGGGGTGCGCGGCCACGGCAAACCCGCACCGGGCCAGCCAGTGCGCCGTGGCCGGGCGCTGTGCCAGGGCC
>NZ_VRYY01000816.1 GCF_015731765.1 Nitratidesulfovibrio oxamicus | reverse complement strand
TGGGGCCGCAGCGAGAGGCCGCCCGCAAGGGCGTGCCCTTTGACGCGGGCGGCGATGGCTGCCGGGGGGGATGCATTCCCGAACACCGCGTCGCGCGGGGCAGGGGCAGGCGGCTGAGGGTGAGCGGCCCGTGCGTGTGCGTCACCGTGGCCGATACCGGCACGGGCATTGCCCCGGCGGTGCTGGACCGGGTGTTCGAGCCGTTCTTTACCACCAAGCCGGAGGGCAAGGGCACCGGGCTCGGCCTGTCCATCAGCTACGGCATCGTCAAGAGCCACGGCGGCACGCTGATGCTGGACAGCGACGGCGTTTCCGGCAGCCGCGCCGTGGTGGTGCTGCCCGAGGCCCCGCCCGAACTCCCGCAGGGCGCAGGCGCGAGGGCGCCAGCTGCGCCGGACACGCCAGACACACATGCTTCAGGCAGGCAAGTGGAGGTCGCCCATGGCGAAGATACTGCTCGTTGACGACGAGGAGAGCATCCGCTTCACCCTTTCGGCCTTCCTGCGCCGCGACGGGCACGTGGTGGTCACCGCGGCCAGCCTGGACGAGGCGCTGCATGCGCTGGAACCGGCCAACGGCGGCCCGCCGGACCTCGTGATCACCGACATCATCCTGCGGGGCGAAAACGGGCTGGACTTCGCCCGCACCGTGCGCGAACGGTGCCCCTTCGTGCCGGTCATCCTGCTGACCGGGCGGCCCAGCGTGGAATCCGCCGTGCGGGCGGTGACGGAAGGCGCGGAGCAGTACCTGACCAAGCCGGTGGACAAGGAACAGATGCTTCAGGCTGCCAGGGCGGCCCTGCGCCACAAGGCCCTGGACGACGAGCGCCGCGCCCTGGTGGTCGAACGGGAGAATCTGCGGGTGCATCTGGAGGCGGTGTTCCAGGCCGTGCCCGACGTGCTGGTGACCGTGACGCCCGACCTGCGGATACAGCGCATGAATCTGGCAGCGCGCGAACTGCCCGGCGGCGCGCGCGATGCGCGTCAGGCGGCGGGACGCCGCTTTGACGAGGCCCTGGGGTTGTTCGCGCCGTTGTTCCGCCCGGTGCTGGACGAAACCCTGGAGGCGCGCCGGGCTTCGCGACGGCGCCGGGTTTCCGCCCAACTGGGCGACGGGCGCGAACAGGTGTTCGAGATAGAGGCCGCGCCGCTGGTGGGCGCGGGGGGCGAATTTCTGGGGGCGCTGCTGGTGGCGCGAGACGTCACCCGCCTGGCCGGGCTGGAAGAGGCCCTGGGCCAGCGGACGGGGATGAACCAGATCATCGGGCGCAGCGCGCCCATGTCCGAGTTGTTCCACCTGCTGGACGAACTGGCCCAGACCGACACCACCGTGCTCATCACGGGAGAATCGGGCACCGGCAAGGAACTGGTGGCCGAGGCGCTGCACCGGGGCGGGCCGCGGGCGCTGGGGCCGCTGGTCAAGGTGAACTGCTCGGCGCTGTCGGAACATCTGCTGGAAAGCGAACTGTTCGGCCATGTGCGCGGGGCCTTTACCGGCGCCGTGCGCGACAGGGTGGGGCGGTTCCAGCTGGCGCACGGGGGCACCATCTTCCTGGACGAGATCGGCGACGTCTCGTCCGCCGTGCAGCTCAAGCTGCTGCGGGTGTTGCAGGAGCGCGAGTTCGAGCGGGTGGGCGACACCCGCACCGTCAAGGTGGACGTGCGCGTCATCGCCGCCACCAACCGCCCCCTGGCCGATCTGGTGCGCTCCGGCAGGCTGCGCGAAGACCTGTACTACCGGCTGCGGGTGGTGGAACTGCACCTGCCCGCCCTGCGCGACCGGCGTTCGGACATCCCCCTGCTGGTGGACCATTTCGTGGAACAGTTCAATGTCCATTTCCACCGCCGCGTGACCGGGGTGACCCCGGTAGCCCTGCAAGCCCTGATGGCGCACTCCTGGCCCGGCAACGTGCGCGAACTGCGTCACGCGCTGGAGCATGGCTTCATCCTGTCGCGCGGCGACGTCATCGACGTGGACGCCCTGCCGCCCGAAGTGCGTGCCGCCGTAGGCATGGCACCCGCCGCCGCGCCCGTGCCGCGCAGCATCGTCTGCGACACGGACCTGCCGCAGCAAGGGGCGGGCGTGCCATGGTCCAGAGATCGGGCCGGGGATCGTGCCGGTGACGAGGGCATGGACCATGGCATGGTGCGGCACCCGCAGGGAGCCCGGCCAACCGGCGTCCCGCCTTACGGGCAGGCGGCCAGCGCATCAGCCATTCACGGCGACGCGGGTCATTCCGGCATCTACCCCGACGGCTTGCCCGTGAACCTGTCCGAAGCCGGGCGGGGAGGGGACGCGGCTTCCTCCGAACCGCCGGTATCGGGCGGCCCGAGTTCGCCAGTCATGCCAACAGGCCCGGCTGGCGGCGGCTACGGCGGACGGGTTGGCGAAGAACCTGCCCCCTACGGGGCGGAGAGTGGCCGCCGCCTGCGGCTGACCCCCGAACTGCTGTCCGATGCCCTGCGCAGGGCCGGGAACAACAAGGCCCGCGCGGCGCGGCTGCTGGGTGTTTCGCGTCAGACGGTGTACCGCAAGCTGGTGGACTTCGGCATGCCCGATGGGGCGGATGGCGGACCGGACGACGACCCGCACGGTGCGCCGGGCGAAGGCACGAACGAAGGAGCCGCGACACCCCGGTAGTCCCCGCCGTGCAGGATGGCCCGGCATGCACCGGCGCATCCGCAGCCTCCTGTCACCGCTCCGGCCATGTCAGCCCCCGGCCATGTCAGCCAGACGGCCCCGTCGCCCCGCCCCGGAAATGCCGGAGCGGGGCGATGCCGTTGCGGCATCCGGGCTGTCGCCTTCCGGCAGGCGTCCTGATTCGGCGGTTTGGGGTGCCGGGCGCACGGCGTCGGGGGCGGTGGAGAGGCTGTGCCCTGTCCCTGCATCCTCGTTCGGTCTCGCGTTCTGTTTTTTTCAACATGTTTGTTTTGGTTGGTATCAATCGTCATGAGTGTGAACTGGTTTTTATTGGTCAGTCATGGTCGTTGTTTGGGATTGGTGGTGCCAATCCTTGTGCACGTTTTCTGCTTGTTTCGTGACTGTTTGGGCTGCTAACAATGAAGCCCATTGGAGAAGGACCGGACACCCAACGATAACGACCAACGCCAACGACAAACCCGGAGGATGCCATGCGTCGTCTGCTTCTTGTTCTTTGTCTGTTCACCGTGCTGTTGCCCGCGCAGTCCATGGCGGCGGACAAGGTGCTGATGATGGCCACCACCACCAGCACCGCCGATACCGGCCTGCTCGACGATCTTGCCCCCGCCTTCCAGAAGGAAACGGGCATCGAGCTCAAGTTCACGGCCACCGGCACCGGGAAGGCGCTGGAAATGGGACGCAGCTGCAACGTGGACGTGCTGCTGGTGCACGACCCCGAGGCCGAGGCCAAGTTCGTCGGCGACGGCTTCGGCATCAATCGCGTCCAGCTGATGTACAACGATTTCGTCATGGTGGGACCCAAGGCCGACCCCGCTGGCGTGAAGGGCAAGACCGTGGCCGAGGCCATGAAGGCGCTCTCCGGTGGCAAGGCCCCGTTCATCAGCCGTGGTGACAAGTCCGGCACCCACGCACTGGAACTGCGCCTGTGGAAGGATACCGGCGCGGGCGTGCCCGAAGGCAAGGAGTGGTACGTGGAAGCGGGGCAAGGCATGATGCGCACCATCGCCATGTGCGCGGAAAAGGGCGGCTACACCCTTACCGACCGCGGCACCTGGATCAAGTACGAGGCGGGCCTGAAGGAAGCCGGGCCGCTGGCCATCGTGGTGGAGAAGGACCAGAAGCTGTTCAACCAGTACAGCTCCATCACCGTGAACCCGGCCAAGTGCCCCTCGGCCAAGGCCGATCTGGCCGACGCCTTCACCAAGTGGATGGCCAGCCCCTCCACCCAGAAGCGCATCGCCGACTTCAAGCTGATGGAAAAGCCGCTGTTTACGCCCAACGCGGGCAAGTAATCCCGAGATCTGGCGGATACCCGGCGGCGGGGCGGCAGTGCCGTTCCGCCGCCTTTTCGCGGGCGGCGGCGGTGGAGTCGGCATGCGCGCATGCCTTTCGTCCGGCACCTTTCATCCGCCGCCGTTGCCCACAGGGAAGGCAGCGTTTAGAGTCCCCTGCAAGGAGACCCCAGCCCCATGGACTATCTGCTTGACGGCTTCGCCACCGCCTTGCGCCTGCTGGCCGCTGGCGACGCCGAAACCTTTTCCGCCGTGTGGATCACCCTTGCGGCGTCGGGAATGTCCATAGCCGCGTGTCTGGCCATCGGTGCGCCGCTGGGGTTCCTGATCGGTTACCACGACTTTCCCGGCCGCCGGGCCGTGCGCATCGCCGTGGATACGGCGTTGTGCTTCCCAACCGTGGTCATCGGCCTGCTGGTGTACCTGCTGCTGTCGCGGCAGGGGCCGCTGGGCGATCTGGGGCTGCTGTTCACCATTCCCGGCATGGCCGTGGGCCTGACGCTGCTGGGAATACCCATTGTCATGGCCATGACTGCCCTGGCCGTGGAACAGGCCGACGCGCGCCTGCGGCTGACCCTGCTCACCCTGGGGGCCGACGGGCGCCAGGTGCTCTTCGCCACCCTGTGGGAAACCCGCTATCACCTGATGCTGGCGGGGGTGGCGGCCTTTGGGCGCATCGTGTCCGAGGTGGGCATTTCCATGATGGTGGGGGGGAACATCAAATGGCACACTCGCACCATCACCACGGCCATCGCGCTGGAAACGGGCAAGGGCGACTACGCCCTGGGCATTGCCCTGGGTCTGGTGCTGCTGGCCATTGCCCTGCTGCTGAACCTGGTGCTGGCAGGGTTGCGCAGGAGGGCGGGACGATGAGCGGACGCGAAGACAACGGCGTGTCTCGTATGTCTCCCGGCAGTTGCGAGCACAATATCCCCGCTGATGATGCACTTGCGGCGGGGGCGGGTGACATGGCGGACGGCGCCGCCAGCGAAGCGCACCCCGAAGAAATCCACCCTGGGGCAGCGCACACCGAAGGGCCGTGCACCGGCGTGCTGTGCACCCGCTGCCACGTGCCGCTCTATCAACTGGAGGGCGTGGTGCGCCGTCACGGCGAACGCACCGTGCTCGACGTGCCCAGGCTGGACATCACCGCCGGGGGCATCACCGGGGTGGTGGGGCCCAACGGCGGTGGCAAGTCCACCCTGTTGCGTCTGCTGGCCCTGCTGGACGCTCCCTGCCGGGGCGAACTGCACTTTGCGGGCGAGGCGGTTGGGCCGCTGTCGGCAGCGCGCACGGCAGAACTGCGCCGCTCGGTGACCCTGCTGTTGCAGGAACCCTACCTGCTGCGCCGCAGCGTGTACGAGAACGTGGCCTTCGGACTGTCCATGCGCGGCGTGCGCGATACGGCGGACGCCGTGCGCGGGGCGCTGGAACTGGTGGCGCTGGATCCGGACGTGTTCCTGCACCGCCGCTGGTTCGAACTTTCCGGCGGAGAGGCCCAGCGTGTGGCCCTGGCCGCCCGGCTGGCCTTTTCGCCACGCGTGCTGCTGATGGACGAACCCACGGCAAGCCTGGACGAGGACAGCGCCGCGCGCATCGCCGACGCCGCCCGCGCCGTGGCCGGACGCGGCACCACGGTCATCGTGGTCTCGCACGACCGCGACTGGCTGGAGCCGCTGGCTGACCGCATCCTGAAGGTGCGACGGGGACTGGTGGAAGGATAGCCCAGGGCGGGCGGGCCCAGCCCGCCGCACACCCGTCCGGTTGCCGTCCGCCGCCCCCCCCCCCGCAAGTCGCCCGGCATGGCCGCCGGGGCTTGCGGTCTCTTCACGCGCACACCCGCCCGAAGCCTTCGTAATGACGCGAACGCCGCCCCGGTACATGGCCGGGGCGGCGTTCGCATTTCGGGTGTGGGCGTCGGATGGCCGATTTCTGGAAACCGTAGGCTGGTTTTCATGGTCGGCAAAACCTGTTTGAAAAATTTTAGACTTTGGCGTGATTTTTCTAGAGATGGCGGTTGATGCCGGTTTGAGCTGTTGCGCGATTTTTCCGGCTCTCGGCGGCGGCACCCCCAGGGTATCGGCTGGCGAATTGCGCCGCAAGGGCGGCAGGAGGGCGCAATGGAGGGGGCAGCGCATGAAGCTGCGCCGTCAGGAAAGTCCGCTTCCGCGCCGTAACCTGCTATACATAGCCATCTTCAAGCGTGGAAAGATCCCCCGTATCCCGGCCCAACTCCTCGCTGCGCAGCACCCGGCGCATGATCTTGCCGCTGCGGTTGCGGGGCAGCCCCTCGCGGAAGGACACCTCGCGGATCACCGCCACCGGCCCCAGTTCGCGCCGCACGTGTTCCACCAGTTCGGCGGCCAGGTCGTCGGCATTGACCATGGTGCCCAGCGGCGGGTGGTCGTCCACCAGCACCACGAAGGCCTTGGCCACCTCGCCGCGCAGGGCGTCTGGCACGCCGATGACCGCGCATTCGGCCACCGTGGGGTGCGAGGCAAGCGCCGCTTCCATCTCCGCCGTGCCGATGCGGTGCCCGGCAATGAGCAGCACGTCGTCGGCCCGGCCCTGGATCCAGAAATAGCCGTCCTCGTCGCGGCGGGCCACGTCGCCGGTGCAGTACCAGCCGGGAAAGCGTTCCCAGTACAGGCGCCGGTAGCTTTCATCGTCGTTGTACACCCCGCAGGACATGGCGGGCCACGGGCGTTGCAGCACCAGCAGGCCGCCTCGCCCCGGCCCCACGGGGTTGCCGTGCTCGTCCACCACATCCGCCTCTATGCCGGGCAGCGGGCGGGTGACCGAACCGGGCTTCAGCAGGGATACGGGCAGGGGGCTGAGCATGATCATGCCCGTTTCCGTCTGCCACCAGGTGTCCAGCACCGGGCAGCGCCCGCGCCCCACATGGCGGTGGAACCACAGCCACGCTTCCGGGCTGATGGGTTCGCCCACCGTGCCCAGCAGGCGCAGGGTGGTCAGGTCGTGCCGGGCCACATGCTGGGCACCGTGGCGCATCAGCATGCGCACCAGGGTGGGGGCGGTGTACAGGATGGTCACGCCCAGCCGCTCCACCACGGACCACACCCGGCCCGGTTCCGGGTACAGGGGGTGCCCTTCGTACAGCACCGTGGTGGTGCCCGCCATGAGCGGTCCGTAGACCACGTAGCTGTGTCCGGTGATCCACCCCGGCTCCGCCGTGCACCAGAAGATGTCCGTGGGCTTCACGTCGAACACCCAGCGCATGGTGCGGTGCACACCCACCATGTAGCCGCCGTGGGCGTGCACATGCCCCTTGGGCTTGCCCGTGGTGCCGGATGTGTACAGCAGGAACAGCGGGTCGGTGCTGTCCATGATCTCGGTAAGCGCCTCGTGGTGCTGGCCGCGCACGGCATCGTGGTACCAGATGTCGCGGCCTTCGGTCATGGGCGTTTCCATGTGGGCGCGGTGCACCACCACCATGTGGCGCACCCCCGCGGCGAGATCGGGCGGCAGGGTGGCCACCGCCTCGTCGGCGATGGGTTTCAGCGGGATGACCCGGCCATTGCGGTAGAAGCCATCCACCGTGACGATGACGGCGGGGCGGGCGTCCTCCATGCGGTCGCGCAGCGAACGGGCGGAAAACCCCCCGAACACCGTGGAGTGCACCGCGCCGATCTTGGCGGCGGCCAACATGGCGAACACCGTTTCCGGCAGGGGCGGCATGTAGATGATCACCCGGTCGCCCTTGCCCACGCCCAGGCCGCGCAACGCGTTGGCCAGGCGGTTCACCTCGCGGTACAGCTGGTAGTAGGTGAAGCTGCGCGTGTCGCCGGATTCGCCTTCCCAGATCAGGGCCAGGCGGTTCTTGGTGCCGGTTTCGATGTGCCTGTCCAGCGCGTTGTGCACGATGTTGCAGCGCGCGCCGGTGAACCAGCGGTGGAAGGGTGCGTTGCTGCCGTCATGCACCGCGTCCCAGCGGCGGAACCATTCCAGTTCTTCTGCCGCTTCCTCCCAGTAGCCGTCGGGGTCGGCGGCGGCGCGGGCGCGGGCGCGGGTCACGTCCTGCGGGTTGACCACGGCCCCGGCCACGACCTGCGGCAGGGGGCGGAACACGCGTTCCTCGCGCAGCAGGGCGTCTATGGTGCCGCCGGTGAAGGGCATATCCCTGACCGGCAGGTCTGGCAGGTCGGGCAGCAGATCGGGGCCGATGCCGGGCGCGGCGTGGGCCGGGGTGCCCGACGCTGCGGGAGGCTGTGCGGGATGTTTGCGGCGCGGCATGGCTAAAGCCCCAGTATCTCTTTCAGTTCGCCCAGCCGCCTGCGGCTGATGGGCAGTTCGATGCGGGTGCGGCCCATGGTGCGCAGCATGCAGTTGCCGCCCGGCACCGAGGCGATTTCCGTCACCATGTCCAGGTTCACCAGATACTTGCGATGCACGCGAAAGAACCGGTGCGGGCGCAGCCTGCCTTCCAGCACCTTCAGCCGATACGAGGTCAGGTACTTGTCGGTGGAGGTGTGCACGTAGCTGTAGTCCTCGTAGGCCTCCACGAAGACGATTTCGTTGTACGGCACCAGAATGGTGGTGCCGTCCTGGGTGATGGCCAGCTTGCCGATTTCCACCGGGCGGAAACGGCTGGTGTAGTCCCAGGCGGACCCCAGGGCCGAAAGAAAGCTGTCCTGTTCTTCGTCGCCCAACGCCAGTTGCAGGGTCTGCACCGGGGGGCCGTCTTCCGGATTGCCGGGGGCATGCCCGTCATCACGCCATTCCTCGTGCCAGCCGTCCTGCCAACTGCCCAGGGGTTCAATGTCGCCGGAAGCGATGGCCACGCGCACGGCGGACGGGGCAGCGGGGGCAGGGGTGGCCTGCGATGGTGCCGGACCGCCCGCAGGCTGTGGTGCGGGCTGGTCGACCTGCGGCTGCTGGGCCTGGTGGGGTTCGCGCCAGCGGGCCGCCGGTTCAGGGGCCAGCCGGAAGTTGGCGCGGAACTGGTCCAGCCGTCCCACGGTGCGCTGGAACCGCTCGTCCGGGCAGGGGAAGATGAGGTAGTCGGTGGCGTCCAGGTCGAAGGCCTCGAAGGCCAGTTTCTCGTCACCGGCGATGAACACCAGCGCCGGGCGGTCACGGCGGCCCAGCAGGCGGCGGGCCAGTTCCAGACCCGATGTCTCGCCGCCCAGATCCACGCCGGTGAAGAACACCCCGTAGGGCAGGGTGTCGAGCAGGGTCCACGCCTCCTCGCCGTCCACGGCCTCGCCCAGCACGCGCAGGAAGGGCACGGGCGCCAGCAGGCGGCGCAGGCGTTGGCGCACTTCCGGGTCGGGGTGGGCGAGCAGGGTGTTCAGGCGCGTCATATGTGACCGTCGTGGCCTTGCGTTGGCCGTGGGCGCGTGGGGCGCTGCCGCGTGTTGGACCGGATCGGACAGGACGACCGTACAGGACAGTACAGGACCGGACGGGACCGGACGGGGCGGACCAAACGGGGAACGGTCCGCCGGAATCCGTCCGCCGCAATCGCGCCCATGCGCCCGGAGCCATGCCATTCGCCCCGCACTGTACATGCGCCACGGGAATCTGAAAAGGGGCGGCAGGTTGCGCCTGGCAAGGTTGTGCGAACAACCATGGAGCAGGGGGCACCGTCCCCTCGCGTTGCGGGAGGGCGCGCCCAAACGAAAGCGGGGACCCCGCGTCGCACGGGGTCCCCGCAGGGGGCGGGCATGGGGCGCACGAGCCGTGCGCGCGGAGCGGGGGCTCCGCACCCAGGGAGGTGGACCGTTGACGCGCGGCCCGCCATGCCCGTCGGCAGTTTCTGGTTTTGGTGAAGCCGGGTTCTGCGTCAGTTCTGCATGGCGGCGACAATGGCCGCCAACTCCGCGCTCATGCGGCGCACGTCGTCCATGGCGGCGCCAATGCCGCGCAGGGCGGCCCCCGTGTCATCGGCGGCAGCACGAATCTCGGTGGTGGAACGGGCAATCTGCTCGCTGGCGGCGGACTGCTGTTCACTGGCCGTGGCAATGGCCCGCACCCGGTCAGCCGTGTCGGTGGCGATGTGGTGGATGGCCGCCAGGGCTTCGCCCGCGCCCGATGCCAGTTGCGTGGCCCGGCCCACGATGGCGGTGGTTTCTTCCGTGGCGCGCACGCTGCGACCGGAACTTTCCCGAATGGCCCGCACGAACTCCTCCACCTCGCGGGTGGCGGTCATGGTCTTTTCGGCCAGTTTGCGCACTTCGTCGGCCACCACGGCAAAGCCCCGCCCGGCGTCGCCCGCGCGGGCCGCTTCGATGGCGGCATTGAGCGCCAGCAGGTTGGTCTGGTCGGCGATGTCGCTGATGACCCCGGCAATGCGCCCGATGCCCTCGGCCTTGCCCGCCAGGTCGCCCATTTCGGCGCGCAGGTTGCGGGCCGTCTCGTCCACCTCGGCGATGGCGGCCACGGCGCGCT
>NZ_VRYY01000815.1 GCF_015731765.1 Nitratidesulfovibrio oxamicus | reverse complement strand
CCCATCGCCGCCGGATCCGGGCACCCGCGCCTGCACCGGCACGCCCCCGGCGGCCATGCGCGTGCGGGCGGCGGCAAGGTGCATTTCCGGCAGGGCAAAGCCCACGTAGATGGGCTCTATCTGGTCGATGACCACCAGCACCGTATCCGCCCCGGCCCGCACCATGTTGCCCTGGTCCATCCTGACCTGCCCGGCGCGGCCCGACATGGGCGCGGTGATGGTGGTGTACGAAAGCTGCACCTTTGCCGTTTCCACCGAGGCTTCGTCGGCACGCACGGTGGCGCGCAGCGAATCGGCGGTGGAACGGTACTGCTCGTACTGGTCGCGACTGACATAGCCGTCGGTCACCAGCTTTTCGAAGCGGCGCACGTCCTCGTCGGCCTTGGCCAGCAGCACGCGGTCGCGTTGCAGCCTGGCCTGGGCCTCGCTCAGCGCCGCCTCCAGCGCGCGGCGATCCACCGAGAACAACAGGTCGCCCTTGCGCACGTCCTGCCCTTCCCTGAAGTGCACGCCCACGATCTGGCCGTCCACGCGCGACTTCACGGACACCGTGGCGTACGGTTCCACGTTGCCCACGGTGCGCACCACCACGGGCAGGTCGCGCTTTTCGGCAAGGGCGGTGGCCACGGGCACTGGCCGCTTCTGGGGCTTTGCCTTGGCGGCGTCGTCACCGCCGGAACACCCGGTCAGCAGGCCCAGCAGCAGCATGACTGCCAGGACGGGCCGAACGGGCCGAACGGGCCGAACGGACAGGGCGGACAGGGCGGACAGGGCGGGCAGGGCGGGCAGGGCGGGCAGGGCGGACAGGGCGGGCAGGGCGGGCAGGGCGGGCAGGGCGGACAGGGCGGGCAGGAGGCCCGCCGCGCACCTGGCGGGTGCTGCGGGAGAAGGGCCGACAACAGGCAGGACGGCGGAGCGGGGCCGGAGGTGGGGCCTGGATTGGGTGTCGATGTTCATGCGGGGTTCCGTTGGCGGCTGGGTGTGGGGGGGATGGGTGCGGCGCTCGACGTGGCCCCGTCGGGGCTGGCGGGGCTGCCGGTGATGGCGGTGAAGCTCGGGGACTCCGGACTGGCTGCGCTGCCCGCGTTGTCCGTATTGCCTGCGCTGCCCGCGTCGCCCGTGTCGTCCGTGTCGTCCGTGTCGCCCGTGTCGTTCGTGCGATCTGGGCAGGCTGGACATTCGGACCGTGCGGCATGCAGCCGTTCTCGCAGGGCGGCGATGCCCGCCAGCGAAAAGGCGGTTATGTGCTCCTCCAGTTTGTCAAGGCTGGCGGCATCGTACGAAATTTCGGGGTACAGCAGGGGAATGACGTTGCGGGCGAAATGATGGTGCAGGCTCTGCCCCACCACGCTCAGCGCACACAGGGCCACGGCGCGGCTGCGGTCCGGCTCGTCGAGCAGTTCGCGCACCGTTTCGGCCAGATAGTCCGCACGCGCGCCGATTACCTTGCCCACGATGTCGCCGATGACCCCGGTGGGATCAGTCATCTCGCGGATGAGCAGCCGGTTGTACCATTCCGGGCGGCGCGAACCGCGCGTGCGGTGCAACTGCGAACGGATGAAGGCGCGCAACCGTGTTTCCGGATCCACCGCCGAGGATGCGGTGCCGGAGACATCGCCGGGGCCCGGCGCGGCCATGCCCGACACAGACGACGACGGGGGCAACGGCGGTTCCGGAAAGGATTGCAGCAGCACCGCGCGGTACAACCCCTGCTTGTCGCCGAAATGGTACTTCACCAGGGCCACATTGACGCCCGCGCGGCGGCATATCTCGCGCAACGAGGCGCGATGAAAGCCCAGTTCCGCAAAGGTCTCGCCCGCAGCTGCCATGATGCGCGACCGGCTGTCCTGAAAGTGACTGTCCGGGGCCGGACTGTCCCGATCCCCGGCAGCGGCAGGCTCGGTTGCGTCCCCGGCCTGAGGCGGGGCCTGTTCCTGCGCCCGGTCCCGTGCGGTCACGACGCGTGCGGTCACGACGCGTGCGGTCGGGTGCGATTCACACCCGGATGTGTCTGCTGGGGCGGCTGGGGTCTGGCGGGCGGTCAAATCGTCGTGCATGAGGCATCCGGACGGCGCGGCACTGGGCCACGGCAAAAAGAGGGCGGCGCCGATCCGGCAAGACGGATGCCGCAGGCCCTGCGCGGACCGGCCGATGCGGGCCGGATACCTCCGGTCTTTCCGGCGGGCGTTCGGCCTACTTAAACGAGTGTTTAAGAAAGTCAATAGCCCTTCAACATCGTGTAATAAAAGCACATCATTTCAACAATCAGCCCGTAAGCGCCCAACTCGCCGCTTGTGCACGTTCGTCACATGCTCCGCCGGTCACTGGCACGGCCCGTCGCGCGCAGGCAATGTGCCATTGCCCCCTGCACACCGCCCGTACCAACGGATGCGCCGCAGCACGCGCCTCCCTGCCCTCCGGCTTGCCCAAGATCAATCCACCTTCCGAAACGCCCGCCTGCACCGTGTCGCCGCCCGGCACCATTGCCGGAACGTCCCCCCTGCCCTTGTCCCGCCATGTCCCGCAATGAGGAAAAACATGCCCAGCGGCACGCCCCCTGCGGCGCAGCGCCCATTCCGGAGTGTCCCCGCGTCCGGATTATTCCGCCATGCTCGCGTGAATAAAAGCAATGCTCACATATGAGACACGAGCTAATTCCTACCTGCCAATTGGACTGTGTGACCAACCACCTGTAGTATCTTACAATTCCCTTGACGTTTCCGGGTTGGCGGGACATAGAATCCGAGCGGGAATCCAAGGGCCCATGCCTGTAGGGGCATGCAATCCGTGAGCGGCGACGTCCACCCGGAGGTGTCGCGGCTCTCCTTTGTCCTTTGTTACGAGGTGCGTATGCTGGACACCCTTGTCTTTGGAAGCGTCGTGTTTCCACTCTTAGCTGCCCTGGCGGTCTATTTCGTCAGGGGCGACGCCGCGCGCAACATCATCGTCCCGGTATCGGTGGCGATAACTGCCGCGGCGGCGTTGGGACTGGCGGGCCTCGGCTCGTTCTCCTACTCGCCCCAAGCCATTCTTGGCATCAGCCTCAACGGCCTGATCACCGTTCTTGATTTCGCCCTGCTCGGGTTCATCTTCCTCATCGCGCTGCGCATGGGCAACCTGCTCATCATGGGGCTGACGGTGCTGCAGGTGCTGGGCATGGTCTATCTGGACTTCTTCCTGATGGACCACGGCACGCAGGTCACCGGCTTCTACGCCGACAGCCTGTCGCTGACCATGGTGCTGATCATTTCCATCGTGGGGGGCCTGATCTGTTTTTACGGTCTTGGCTACATGAAGGAGCACGAGGAGCACCTGCACCTCGCCAAGAGCCGCCAACCGCGGTTCTTCTTTTTCATGCTGCTCTTCCTGGGCGCCATGAACGGCCTGGTGCTGGCCAACAACCTGTCGTGGATGTACTTCTTCTGGGAAGTGACCACCTTGTGCTCGTTCATGCTCATCGGGCATGACGGCACCGACGAGGCCAAGACCAACGCCACCCGCGCCCTGTGGATGAACATGGCGGGCGGCGTCGCCTTCGTGGCCGCGCTCATGTTCCTGCAGAAGAGCATGGGCACCCTTTCGGTGCAGGACATCCTGGCCAAGTCCGCCGCCCCCGGCATGAAGACCGCGGCGCTGCTGCTGCCCATGGCCTTCCTGTGCTTCGCGGGCTTCACCAAGGCCGCGCAGGTGCCCTTCCAGAGCTGGCTGTGCGGCGCCATGGTGGCGCCCACCCCGGTTTCGGCGCTGCTGCACTCGTCCACCATGGTCAAGGCGGGCGTGTACCTGGTCATCCGCATGGCTCCGGCCTACCAGGGCACCATGCTTTCCGCCGCCGTGGCCATCTTCGGCGCGTTCACCTTCATAGCCACCTCCGCCCTGGCAGTGGGCCAGAGCAACGGCAAGAAGGTGCTGGCCTACTCCACCATCGCCAACCTGGGCCTGATCATCGCCTGTGCGGGCATCAACACCTCGGCCGCCATCGCCGCCGCCGTGATGCTGATCATCTTCCACGCGATCTCCAAGGGTCTCCTGTTCCTGTGCGTGGGCGCCATCGAGCAGAAGATCGGCTCGCGCGACATCGAAGCCATGCGCGGCCTGTTCAAGGTGATGCCCCGCACCGCGGTGATCACCGTCATCGGCATCGTGACCATGATGCTGCCGCCCTTCGGCATGCTGCTGGCCAAGTGGATGGCCCTTGAATCCGCCGCCACCGCCACCGCCGCCATGCCCCCGCTGGTTATCATGCTGGCTCTCGGCAGCGCCCTGACGGTGCTGTTCTGGGCCCGCTGGGCCGGCGTGATGCTTGGTTCCACCGTGCCGGGCGAAAACCCGCCCTCCGAACACCAGCCTTTCACGGTGCGCCTGCCGCTCTTGCTGCTGGCCGGTGGCGCCGTGGGCCTGTCGCTGCTTTCGCCCTTCGTCTACAGCATGCTGGTGGCCCCGGCCACGGCGCTGTACGCCAAGGCAACCGCCTACACCGTCTCCATGGGCGTGTTCGAGAACAACGCTGGCGTGTTTGCGGTGTACCCGCTGTTCCTGCTGCTGGGCGTGGGCTTCGTGTATGCCCTGCGCGCCGCGAAGAAGGTCGGCCCCGAAGCGGCCAGCCTGCCCTACATGGGCGGCTCGCAGAAGGTGGTGGACGGCAAGATCGGCTTCAACGGCCCCATGAACGGGTTTGTGGAAACCGCCGCCGGCAACTACTACATGGAATCCCTGTTCGGTGAATCCAAACTCTCGAAGTCCATCAACGTGATCGCCATCGTGCTGCTTGCGGTCATGCTCGGGGGGGTGCTGTAATGCTGACGTTCATCGCCGCTCTCATCGGGCTTGCCCTCACCCCGGTGGTCGGGGGTCTTCTGGCCGGGGTTGACCGCCGCGTCACCGCCCGCCTCCAGTCCCGCTTCGGCCCCCCCATCCTGCAGCCGTTCTACGACGTGCTGAAGCTGCTGGGCAAAGCGCCCATGGTGGTCAACTCGTGGCAGGTCATGTCGGCCTACATCTACGTGATGTCCTCTGCCCTGGCCGTGCTGCTGTTCTTCATGCAGGGCGACCTCTTGCTGCTCTTCTTCGTCATGACCATCGGCGCGGTGTTCCAGGTGGTGGGCGCCCTGTCCGTGCCCTCTCCCTACGCCCAGGTTGGCGCCCAGCGCGAACTGCTGCAGATGCTGGCCTACGAGCCGCTGATCATCGTGGTGTTCGTGGGCATTTCCATGGCCACCGGCAGCTTCAAGATCGCCGACGTGTACGCCATGGAAAAGCCGCTGCTGCTCAGCATGCCCTTCCTGTTCATTGCGCTGGGCTACGCGCTGACCATCAAGCTGCGCAAGTCGCCCTTCGACATCTCGGCCTGCCATCACGCCCACCAGGAACTGGTGCGCGGCGTGCTGACCGAATACTCCGGCCCGCACCTGGCGCTGCTGGAAATCGGCCACTGGTTCGACGTGGTGCTCATCCTGGGCCTGTGCTCGCTGTTCTGGCACACCAGCATCGTGGGCATGGTAGCCCTGCTGGTGGTGACCTACGCGGCGGAAATCCTGATCGACAACATCTGCGCGCGCATGACCTGGCCGTGGATGCTCAAGAACGTACTGGGCGTGGGTCTTGTGTTGTCGGTGTTCAACCTGCTCTGGCTCTACGTCAGCTAAGGGGAGGAGGCGATAATGGGTCTGCTTGAAAACTGGATCAACAAGGGCCGTCTGAAGTCCCCGTGGGTCGTCCATTTCGACTGCGGGTCGTGCAACGGCTGCGATATCGAGGTGCTGGCCTGCCTTACCCCCGTCTTCGACGTGGAGCGTTTCGGCATCATCAACGTGGGCAACCCCAAGCATGCCGACGTGCTGCTGGTTACCGGCACGGTGAACCACCGCAACAAGAAGGTACTGAAGAACATCTACGACCAGATGCCCGACCCCAAGGCCGTCATCGCCATTGGCGCTTGTGGCACCTCGGGCGGGGTGTTCCGCGAGTGCTACAACGTGGTGGGCGGCGTCGACCAGGTCATCCCGGTCGACGTGTACGTACCCGGCTGCCCGGCCAAGCCCGACGCCATCATCGACGGCGTCGTCACCGCCCTTGACGTGGTGAAGGCCAAGCTTGGCCTTGGCGAAATGCCCAAGGTGACCGTCATCGACTAGGCCGCATGGCGGGGTACCCCGCCGATGTCCGCGCCGTTTCGCCGCATGTAAGCGGGCGGAGCGGGCGCGAACCCTCAAGCGCCGGAACGACCGGCGAGCCCCGGCACGGGGCAACGAGGACAGCAATGCCCACGCACAGCGAAATACTGAACGCAACACCCATCGCCGCGGATGCCGTGGTCGCGCAGGCCAGGAGCATGTTCGACCAGGGCTACCGCCTGGTCACCATGTCCGTGGTGGACCTCGGCGACGGCAACGTGGATATCTTCTACCATTACGACCTGGACAACGAGATGACCCACTTCCGGCTGACCCACCCCAAGGACCAGCCGGTACCCAGCATCTCGCCCGTCTACTTCGCCGCGCTGCTCGTCGAAAACGAATCGCGCGACCACTTCAACCTGAAGTTCGACGGTCTGGTGCTGGACTTCAACCGTACGCTGTACCTGGATGACGAGATCACCTCGACCATCTCGGCGCCGTTCTGCAAGATCTCCACCATCCAGAAAAAGGATTAAGAGGTAGGTCTCATGTCCCGCACCATCATTCCTTTCGGTCCGCAGCATCCGGTCCTGCCGGAACCCCTGCACCTGAAACTGGTCGTCGAGGATGAAACCATCGTCGAAGCCGTGCCCGCGCTGGGCTACGTGCATCGCGGCCTCGAAACCCTCGCCAGCATTCGTGACTACAACCAGATGGTCTACATCGTGGAGCGGGTGTGCGGCATCTGTTCGTGCATCCACGCCATGTGCTACTGCCAGGGCCTTGAAACCATGATGAACGTGGAAGTGCCGAGCCGCGCCAAGTACCTGCGGGTGATCTGGTCGGAACTGCACCGTATCCACAGCCATCTTCTGTGGCTGGGCCTGTTCGCCGACGGTTTCGGCTTCGAGAGCCTGTTCATGCAGTTCTGGAAGATCCGCGAACGCGTCATGGACATCAACGAAGCCACGGCGGGCAACCGCGTGGTCATCTCGGTCAACGTGGTGGGCGGCGTGCGCCGCGACCTGGACAAGACCCAGCAGCGCTGGATCCTTGACGAGCTGGACAAGCTGGAAAAGGAACTGCGCCAGCTGATGAAGACCATGCTCGACGACTACACCGTGAAGAAGCGCACCGTGGGCGTTGGCGTGCTGACGGCCCAGCAGGCCCTTCAGCTCGGCGCCGTGGGCCCCACCCTGCGCGGCAGCGGCGTTGCCCAGGACGCCCGCCAGCTTGGCTATGCGGCCTTCGACGAACTGGACTTCGAGCCCGTGACCTCGCCCGAAGGCGACAGTTGGGCCCGATCCAAGGTCCGGTTCATGGAAACGCTGCAATCCATGGATATCGTGCGTCAGGCCATTTCGCGCCTGCCCGATACGGAACTGGCCGCCAAGGTTCCCGGCAAGCCCACCGGCGAGGTGGTCTGCCGCGTCGAACAGCCGCGCGGCGAGTTGCTGTACTACCTGAAGGGCAACGGCTCGAAGAACATGGAGCGGGTACGCATCCGCACCCCCACCTTCGCCAACATCCCGCCGCTTCTGGCCATGCTGCCCGGCGCGCAGCTTGCCGACGTGCCCATCGCGGCCCTGACCATCGACCCGTGCATCAGCTGCACCGAGCGGTAAGCAAGGAGACCAGACCATGTACATGCTCAGCAACGTGCTGCGGAACATCATGGGGAAATACTCCACCCGGCTCTACCCGTTCGAAACGCGGCCGGCGTACGAGGGTTTCCGCGGCAAACTCGTAAACAACATCCACGACTGCATCTTCTGCAAGAGCTGCCAGATCAAGTGCCCTTCGCAGTGCATCACCGTGGATCCCAAGGAAGGCAAGTGGGACTGCGATCCCTTTGCCTGCGTGTACTGCTCGGTGTGCGTCGATGCGTGCCCCACGCACTGCCTGTCGATGGAAAACCAGCACCGCAAGCCCGCGCCCAGCAAGTTCGTGGTGAGCTTGCAGGGCACGCCCAGAAAGTCCAAGAAGGCCGACAAGAGCGCCGAAAAGCCTGCCGAGGCCGCCGCTCCCGAAGCCTAGCCGAATACCCCGCGCGTCCGGCACGGCGAATGCCTGTCGCGCGGCTGCCTTGAGAGCTGACCGGGAAGCGGGGAGAAACGACCCGGAACAGAAGGGGCGCGGTGAAAACCGCGCCCCGCTCTGTTTCGGAATATGGAGAGATCAAGAAGGGGTGCGGACAAAACGCGCCCCTTGTTTCGTCTCTTGCCTTGGCCTGCCGCCCTTGGGGCGAAGGCTACCCGACCTAGCCCCCCGCCCTGACTCGCAGGGCCTTGCCGTCGTGCCACGCCCTGCCAACCACATCGCCCATGGCCCAGTAGCGGTTGTCCGGCATGGTCAGCAGCATGGGTCGCAACAGCTTGGGGTCGGGAGCGCCGTCACCGTCCAGGCAGTCCTCGGCGCACCAGGCCCCGACGATCTCGCCGATGAAAAAGGTGTTGCTGGGCAATTCCACGGCGGTGTGAACCCGGCACTCAATGCCCAGCGGGCATTCCCGGATCAGCGGTGCCGCGTCCAGATGCCCGTGAAACACCTCGAACAGGCCGGACTTGTCCACGCGGGCACCGGAGGCCAGGCCCGTGTAGTCGGTCACCGCCGTCATGTCCACGGTGGGAAAGTTCACGCTGAACTGCCCGCTGGCGGCGATGGCCCCGTGGCTGAAATTGCGCCGGTTGATGGCCACGCCCAGCATGGGCGGCTGGTAGTTGACCCGGGTCAGCCAGGCCACGGCCATGAAGTTGGGCCTGCCGCCGGCCATGCTGCCCACGATGGTCTGGGCCATGGGCACCACGAAGGCGTTGGGGGCAATGTCCACGCGTCCTGCGGTGGCCTTGGAAACGGTCGCCATGTTGTCCTCCTCCCCATCATGGGGATACCGATGCGGGGGATGCGGGAATACAGGTGGACCGTAACGCCGCGCCCCACCCGGACACTGTTCCCGCCACTACACCAACCGCCACAGCCGCACGTCGGCGGGGCCTTCGAAGACATCGGCAGCCGCCGCGCGGAAGGCCAGCAATTCGGGCGTGGCCAGATGCGCATCCAGGGTTTCCCGGGATGTCCACTGCTCAATGAAGGTGAAGTTGCGCGGCACATCCAGTTGCTGCTGCGCCTCGTAGCGCAGCATGCCCTCGTGCCGTTGGGTGGCCGCCACGATGCCTGCGATGAGTTCCGCCGCGCGGGCTTCGCTGCCGGGGCGGGCGGTGAGCATGGCGGTGACCGCCACGGGGGAATCGGGTTGCGACATGATCCGTGCTCCTTGCACTACGTTGGATGGGGGGCCGCCGATGGGGCTGCACCGCGCGGCCATGGTGCATAGTCTCGTCCAATGAAATACTTTCGGCAAGTACGCACTAAAAAGATACCACCACCCGGCAGCCGGCACGAAAATTCCACCGTGCGCGACCTGCCTTGTAAGCAAGCGTTTACAAGGCTAGAATGCCGCCGAACAGAGGCCGTCACTTGTCATATCACGTTAGAAAAGCACCATAATTCCCCCTTCATCCCGAACACTGCGGAACCCCCGCCCCACCCTCCGACGCACCGCACGACTCCCAGCCAAAACAACGAGGTCACCGTGTCCGAAGCACCACAGGACTCCCCCCCTCCCTCGCATGCGGGCACGCCGCCCAGCCTTCGCGACCTGTTCCTGACTTTCATGCGGCTGGGCGCCACGGCTTTCGGCGGTCCGGCCATGCTGCCCGTGGTGCGTGCCCGGGTGGTGGAGCGCAAGGGCTGGATGGACGAGGCCGCGTTCCGCTCCGGCGTGGCCCTTTGCCAGGCGGTGCCGGGGGCCACGGTGATGCAGGTGGCCTCGTACGTGGGGCTGCGGCTGCGCGGCACGCCGGGCATGCTGGCCGGGTTCTTCGGGTTCACCCTGCCCGCGTTCCTGATGATCACCGTGCTTTCGGCCATGTACTGGAAGAATCACGAACTGCCCGCCGTCATGGCCGCGTTCATCGGCCTGAAGGCCGTCACCGTGGCCCTGATGGTGTCGGGGCTGCTCGATTTCGGCAAACGCTACCTGCGCATGGGCATGGATTGGGTGATCGGGGCCGGGGTATGCGGGCTGACCCTTTTGGGCGTCCACCCCATCGTACCCGTGCTGGCGGCTGCCGCAGCCGGAGTGGTGGTATACCGCGACGGCGATGCCGCGCCCTCTGCGCAGGCGGGCGGCGGCCCCGGAGCAACACCTCGGCCCGGAGCTCTTCGCGCGTTGCGCGGCATGCTGGCGGCCCTGG
>NZ_VRYY01000814.1 GCF_015731765.1 Nitratidesulfovibrio oxamicus | reverse complement strand
AGGTGCGCAGCCCCATGCGCGACGCCCAGATGGGGCCGCCCATCGTGCACCGTACCGGGGCCATGAAGCGGGTGGCCTCGCCCGCTGCCACGCGCACGCTCAGCGTGCCCACGGGTGCGCCTTCGGCAGCCGAATTGCAGGCCGGTCAGGCGGCGCAGGACGTGCAGGCCGCCGTATCCGGCCCCGGGCCCGTCGGCGCGGCATCTCCGGCGGCAGGCGAAATTTCTTCGGCAACCGGAACAACCCCATCGGTGTCCGGCATGGTCTTTCCGGCATCGGGCTCTGCATCGGGCGCGGCATCTCCGGCAGCCGCATCAGCCACCCCGGCCTTCCCGGCGGCTCCGGCTGCCCCGATTTCCGGGACATCGCCCACGGGCGGCCCTGCGGTGGCCCTGGGCACACCGGCTGCCATGGCCTGGCCGCATGAGGGACGCATCGCCTCGGGCTTCGGCTGGCGCAACGACCCCATCACCGGCGAACGGGCCTGGCATCCCGGCGTGGACATTGCCGTGACCGAGGGCGACCCCGTGCGAGCGGCATGGGACGGCAAGGTGGTCTTTGCCGGTGAACGGGCCGACTACGGCAGGCTGGTGGTGCTGGAGCACCCCGGCGGCTGGCGCAGCTTTTACGGCCATAACGGCAGCCTGGACGTGCGCGAGGGCGACGTTGTCCGGGCGGGCACGGAAATTGCCAAGGCAGGGGGAACGGGCCGCGTTGCCGGGCCGCATCTTCACTTCGAGGTGCGCCAGGGCGAACTGGCGGTAAACCCGGAATACGCGGCGCGCAGCCTCGCTTCCGGGGGGATCGCGGCACAACGGACCCGTACCGGAGGATAACCAGATGTATGACCAGATACGCGGCAATCTTGTCCGGCAGACCAAGGGCCTTGAAGTGCTGGCGCTGCTTCTTGAGGAAGAGTTTGCCCACCTGCGCGGGCGCGACCCCGACGCCGTGAGTGCCGTGGAATTCTCAATCCACGAACTGATGCGCCAGTTGGCCTGCGAACGCGTGGACCTGAAGGCGGCCATGCAGCGCACCCGTCTTTCGGAATACGCGGACATGCTGCCGGAGGAACAGGGCGAGGAAGTGCGCGCCTTCATCGCGCGCATCGACGCCCAGGAACAGCACTGCGCCCGGCAGGCCTCGTTGAACGCGGACCTGGCCCTGGCCCTGCTGGACCAGAGCCAGGAGTTGCTGGACTACCTGCATCGCCGGCTGGTTCCCCCCAAGCAGGAAACCTACGGACGCAAGGGCGGCATGACCACCTCGCGCGCCGAGGCGGCGCTCATCCGCGGGAGGCTGTAAATGGCCGGTGTCACCTCGCTGCTCAACATGGGGCAGCTTTCGCTGCTGGCGAACCAGACCGCCATCCAGACCACGGGCAACAACATCGCCAACGTGAACACCGTGGGGTATTCGCGCCAGGCGGTGCGCTTCGAGGAGTATCCCGCCCTCGACGGCTTTCCGGGTCAGATCGGCACTGGTGCGTACGCGGCAGAGGTGTACCGCTATTTCAACGGCTTCGTGGAAAAGTCGTATCTGGACAAGGCCTCGCAGCAGTCGCGCTGGGATTCGCAGTACGAAATGCTGCGAAGCGTGGAAAGCCTGTTCAACGAATCGACCACCCCCGGCATCAACGCCGCCATGTCGCAGTTCTTCGCCGACTGGCAGGCCCTTTCGCAGCGGCCCGACGACAAGGCCAGCCGCGACGCGCTGCTCTCGCATTCCGACAACCTCGTCAAGCTGCTCCAGAATGCCGAGTCCAACCTGCGCGTCATGCAGCAGCAGATGGACCAGTACCTGAAGCAGGAGGTTACCGAGGCCAACAGCCTGATCAAGCAGATCGCCGAGCTGAACCGGCAGATCGAAATGCACGACGATCCGGGCAAGAACAACGCCAACACGCTCATCGACAACCGCAACCTGCTGGTGCGCCAGCTCTCGCAGAAGCTCGACGTCGATGTGGTGGACAACGGCAGCGGCAAGTTCACTGTGGTCACCAAGGCGGGGCACACCCTGGTGGACGGGGTGAACGCCTTCTCGCTGGACTATCAGGGCCCGCAGTCGCAGCAGTCGCTGGTGCCCGGTTCGAATTTCGACGGCGAGATACACTTCGAGGGGTCGGACGAGTACGAATACACCCTCGACGTGGTGCAGTCCGGCGCGGTGACCAGCGGCGCGGGCGCGGCCATGTTCCGGGTCTCGCTGGACGGCGGCAAGACCTGGCTGAAGGACGAGACCGGCAACGACCGGCTGTTCGCCGCGCGCCCTGAAGACCAGAAGGTCAAGGTGCAGGGGCTGGACATCTATTTCAGCGGGGCCACCCAGAACCTGGAGGCGGGCGACCGCTTCACCGTCACGCCCAAGAGCGGCGTGTACTGGGTTACGCCCACCACCTCGCCCCTGAACATTTCGCCCCAGACCATGGCCGACGGCACCGACAACCCCCGGCGCATCACCGGCGGAACCATCGGCGGGTTCATGATCTTTCGCGATACGCAGGTGGGCCGCTACGTGGACCGCGTGAACGCCCTGTCGGAATCGCTGATCTGGGAAGTGAACCGCCTGCACAGCCAGGGCGCGGGGCTCGACCACATGTCGGTCATGAGCGGCACCTACGGCGTGGCCGATCCGTCCATCGCCCTGGGTTCGGACAGCTCCGGTCTGGCCTGGCTGAACAAGCTGGAGGCGGGCAACTTCAGCATGTACGTGTACGACGCCAACAGCGGCGCCTACCTTTCCAACGCCTCCGGCCCGCTGGACTTCGACACCGCCACGCCGGGCATCCAGAACTTCGACCCCACGGTGCATTCGCTGAACGACGTGCGCGATGCGCTGAACAACACCTTCGGCACCTACGTCACCGCCGACATCGTGGACAACAAGCTCGTGGTGCGCAGCAACAGCGGCTACAAGTTCGGCGTGGGGGCCGATTCCGCGGGGCTGCTGGCGGGCCTTGGGCTGAACACCTATTTCCAGGGGTCGGATGCCTCCACCATCGCCGTGCGGCCCGACGTGCGCAGCGACACCAATTTCATCAATGCAGGCAAGGTCAACGGCGGCAACGAGGCCAATGAAGGCGACAACGACACCGCCACGGCCATCGCGGGGCTGGCCACCAAGGAAGTGACCATCTCCACCACCTTCGAGCGGGCCAGCTCGCAGACCCTGTCGGAATACTACAGCGCCATCGTGGCCACCGTGGGCGCGGATACCGCCTCCACCAAGTTCAACGCGGCCTACACCGCAACCCTGGCCAAGGACCTGGACGAGCGCCAGAGCGCATCGGCCGGGGTGAACCTGGACGAAGAGATGGCCAGTCTCGTCAAGTTCCAGCACGCCTACAAGGCGGCGGCCAAGCTGGTGACCACGGCGGACCAGATGATGCAAACGCTGCTGGGCCTCAAGCAGTAGCGGCGGAAGGAGTCTCCCATGGCAGGACGCGTTTCGCAGCGGACCATGTTCGACAACTACATTTCGAACATGAACTATGCGCTGTCCAACCTCATGGAATCGAACATGCAGGCGTCCAGCCAGAAGCAGGTCAACCGCCCGTCGGACGATCCCGTGGGCATGGCCCGCATCCTGAACTACCGCGCCTCGCTGGCCACCAACGAACAGTACCAGAAGAACGTTGGCCAGGCCGAAAGCTGGCTGAGCCTCGCGGACAAGACGCTGACCCAGGTCAGCACCGTGCTCACCCGCATCAAGGCCCTGGCGGAACAGGCCGCAACCGGCACGGTAAGCCCCGAGAACCGCAAGGAAATCAGCTACGAAATGCGCGAGCTGTACGGGCAGCTCATCAACCTTGCCAACACCGAGAACGAAGGCCGCCACATCTTTGCCGGGCACAAGATCGAGGACGCCGCCTACGTTGCCGGGCTTGCCGTAACCGCCAACGATCCGGCGCTGTCGAACACCTCGTTCACGGTGGAGGGCGGGGCCGGCAACACCATCGTGTTCCAGTTACTGGAAAGCGGCACCATCGGCACCGACGCGCTGGACTACCGCTACTCCGAAGACGGCGGCACCACCTGGAAGACCGGCACCCTGGCCTCCAACGCCGCGCCGGTGATGCTGGGCGGGGCGCGCCTGACCATGTCCCCGGGCGCCGCGGTGACCGCCGTGGATACCGGCAACGACCACGAGGCGGGCAACGGCACCTGGCTGTACATTCGGCCCACGGCCATCTACAAGGGCGACGACATGAACTCTTCCGGCCTCACGGCCGAAAGATACGGCGCAGCCGACATCGCGGCCACGGCCGATGGTTCGTTCTCGCGCGACGTCATGGTGCGCATCGACCAGTCGGGCACGCTGTCCGGGGCCATCAGCTATTCGTACAGCATGGACGGCGGCTCAAGCTGGGTGCCCGCCACCGCGTCCGGCACGGGCGGGCCCGTGTCACTGCTGGTGCCCGGCGGCTTCCTGACGCTGGCCTCCAACGGGGGCAACGCGCTGACGGCGGGCGACCAGTTCGTCATCAGGCCGCACCGCGCATCGCTGGAATACGAGATTTCTCCCGGCGAATACATGTCGGTGAACAGCGTGGGCAAGGACATCTTCGGCGGCCTGTACCAGGCGCCGGGACAGGCCCGCCCCACGGCGGTGAACGGCGGCGACGGGCGCAACATGTTCGAGGTGGTGGGCAGGCTGGTCGCCTTCACCGAAACCAACAGTCAGACCGGCATCCAGCAGGCGCTGGACGAGTTGGGCACTGCCTCCAAGGTCATCCTGACGGCGGCGGCGCGTGTGGGCGGCAAGGAAAACCGGCTCGACGTGGTGCAGGGCATCCTGGAATCGCAGGAAGACGACCAGACCATGCGCATGAGCAGCATAGAGGACGTGGACGTGGCCAAGCTGATGACGCAGCTCGCGCAGCAGCAACTGACCTACAACAGCGTGCTCAAGTCGTCCTCCATGATCATGCAGATGAATCTCACGAACTTCCTGTAAGGGCCGGGCCACATGCTCATACTTACACGCCGGCCGGGCGAAAGCCTGTACCTTGGCGACAACATTCGCATCACCATCCTTGGCATGCAGGGAAAGCAGGTCAAGATCGGGCTCGACGTACCCGGCGACATGGTCGTGTACCGAGAGGAAGTCTACCGGCGCGTCATGGAGGAAAACCGCATGGCGCTCGAAACCAGCAACGCTGACCTGCTTGCGGCGACACAGATATGGCACGACAGAACGAAAGAGTGATCCAGACCCGGCTTGGCCGCCAGAAAGTGGCGCTGGACAAGGTGCTGTACTTTCCCCGGGGCCTCATGGGCTTCGAGGACAAGCACGAGTTCACGCTGCTGCAACTGCGCGAGGGTGCGCCCTTCCTGATCCTGCAAAGCATGGACGACCCGCGTCTGGGCCTGCTGGTGGGCGACCCGTACAGCTTCATCGAGGACTACCCCATCCGCATCGGCGATGCGGAGCAGAAGCTGTTGCGGCTGCGCACCATCCGGCAGGTGGCCGTGCTGGTCACCGTGTCCATCCCGCCGGGACGGCCCGAAAAGACGGCGCTGAACCTTACCGGCCCCATCCTGATCAACCACGAGGCCCGGCTGGGCCTGCAGGTGCCACAGACCGACGGGCGCTTTCCCTCGCAGTACTACCTGCACGAGGCGGGCAAATGCGCGGCGGAGCAGGCGCAGGGGGCGAACGGGGATGCGGCTGGAGCCGGGACGGGCAACGACGAGGGGCCGGAATCCGGGGGCGTGGCGGGCGGCGGGGCGTAGGCCCGGTTGGCCCGATTGGCCCGATTGGACCGGCTGCTCCGGACCGTTGGACGAAACACATGCATGCGAAAGGGCGGCCCCTGATGGGGCCGCCCTTTCGCATGGTGACGACAGAACCGACAGGCAGGATTGGCACGGCAGGCTCCCGAATTTCCCGCGTGCCGGTGGAGGATGGTACGCGTTTCAGTCGCCCCGGCGAGCGCGTTCCCCGGCCACAAGGCCGGAAAGCCCCATCTTGCGGATGCGGTAGCCCATCTGGCGCGGGGTGATGCCCAGCGCCGCGGCGGCGCGGTGCTGCACCCAGCCGTTGCGGCGCAGGGCGGCGATGATCTCGGCACGTTCGATGTCGCGCAGGGTGGCGGGGTGCGCATCGTCGTGGTGGATGCCCCTGTCTTCGCGAGCGTGGTGAGCGTGGTGTGCAGGGTATGCGTGGTATCCGGCATGCCCGGCATGCCCGTCGCCATGCAGGCCGTGGGCTGCGGCATCCCCGCCGTATGCCCCCATGACGCCGCCGGAGCCGGTCATGCCCGGACCGCCGGACAGGACGGGATGCGCTCCGTCGGGCTGGGCGTTTTCGGTGGCGGAATGTTCCAGCAGCGGTTCCAGAAAGCGCCGGTCGATCTGGCCCGATTCGGAAAGGATGGCCAGCCGCTCTATGAGGTTTTCCATCTCGCGCACGTTGCCCGGCCATTCGTGGCGGCACAGCAGGTCCAGCGCATCGGGGGCCAGGGTGATCACCCGGCGGTAGTCGCGGGCGGCCTTGGCCAGAAAGTGGTTGAGCAGGCGCTCCACGTCGTCGGGCCGTTCGCGCAGGGCGGGCACCCGGATGGGGAACACGCACAGCCGGTAGTACAGGTCCTGGCGAAAGCGCCCCTGTTCGGAAAGCAGGGCCAGGTCGCGGTTGGTGGCGGCCACGATGCGCACATCCACGCGGTGGGTCAGGTTGCTGCCCAGGCGCTCGAACTCGCGGTCCTGGATGACCCGCAGCAACTTGGCCTGGATGCCGGGCGGCAGTTCGCCTATTTCGTCCAGAAAGATGGTGCCCCGGTGGGCTTCCTCGAAGCGGCCCGCCCGCACCGCGACGGCGCCCGTGAACGCGCCCTTCTCGTGGCCGAACAGTTCCGCCTCCAGCAGCGTTTCCGGAATGGAGGCGCAGTTCACCTTCACGAAGGGGTGGACCATGCGGTCGGAGAGATTGTGCAGCAACCGCGCGATGAGCGTCTTGCCCACGCCCGATTCGCCCAGCAGCAGCACAGTGGCCCTGGTGGGGGCCACCCGCTCTATCTGACGCTGCACGTCCAGCATGGCCGCGCTGCGGCCCACGATGTAGTCGCCCCGCTCGTCCAGCACGCGGGTGCGCAGCTTGACGTTTTCGCGGCGCAGGGTGGCCACCCGCTCGTTGAGCTGCTCGTTCAGGCTCAGGAACTGGGCCACCAGGGTGGCCACGATGCCCAGGAATTCCACGTCTTCCGAGGTGGACACATCGTCGCTGAACAGGCGGTCCACGTTCAGAACGCCGATGGGGGCGCCCTGTTTCAGGATGGGTACGCCGAGGAAGGATATCTTGCCCTTTTCCACCTTGCGCGCGCCGGTACGGTCGAGAAACAGGGGGTCGGTGCGCACGTCGCGCACTATGTAGGGGCGGGCTGTCTGGAAGATGGCGCCCGTCACCCCCTCGTCCAGCCGGTACACGCCGCGTCCCCGTTCTTCGGGGGTCAGCCCGTGCGAGGCGGCGATGGCCAACTGCCCCGTCTCGCGGTCTGGCAGGGTGATGGTGGCGCGTTTCATGGAAAGGGTTTCCGAAAGCACGCGCAGCACCTCTTCGAGGGCCTGTTCGAGGTCCAGCGCCCGGTCGAAGACCTGGCTGATGGCGTAGAGGGCCTTGAGTTTCAGGCTTTGCAACGTGCACGGCATGCCGGATGCGTTGCAAGGATGGTTCCGCCATGGCGGTGTGGCTGTGTGTGTAAATTTTTAAATTTATTTCAATGTATTGCGTTGCTGTGGCGGGGGTATGGGGTGATTGTGCGCGTGGAAGTTTTGACAATTAACGAAAAAAACAGACGCCGGAAATGCCATTTTTGAAAATGTGACATTTGCGGCGCCTTGTTGCGGTGCATGTGGTGTTGATGGCTGGGCGGCACGCCACAGGCGTCGTTCTGGGTGACGTCGCCGCAGGCGTCAGGCCTCGGAGCGTGTTCCGTCGTCGTCGGGGCCTGTGGTTGCGGCCTTGGGGCCGGGGGCTCCCTGGCGTTTCGCCGCGCCTTCGCCGCTTCCGGCAACAGGGGCAACTGGGGCAATGGGGGCAATGGGGGGCGCCACGGCAGGCAGCCCCTCTATGCCGCGCACGTGCACGTCCAGTTGCGGGAAGGATATTTCGATGGCGTTCTCGCGGAACAGGCGGTCGATGGTCCGGCGCAGGTCGGATGCCGCGGATACGCCGTGGTTCAGGTCGTCCACCCATACCCGCAGCACGAAGTCGAGGCTGCTGGGGCCGAAGTCCTGGAACAGCACGTTGGGCGCGGGGTCGCGCATCACCCGCGGATGCTCGTCCGCCGCCTGCATCAGCAGATCGGTCACCTTGTCGATATCTGAGCCGTAGGCCACGCCGACGGCGATGTCGCGCCGCATGCGCATGCTGTTGCGGGTCCAGTTGGTGAGCCGGTTGGACACGAATTCGGAGTTGGGCACGAAGATCACGGCGTTGTCGAAGGTTTCGACGGTGGTGGAGCGGATGCTGATCTTGCGCACAGTGCCCCAGGTCTCGCCGAGCTGGATGATGTCGCCTTCCAGCAGCGAGCGGCCGAAAATGAGGATCAGCCCGCTGAAGAAGTTGTTGAAGATGGTCTGCAAGCCGAAGCCCAACCCCACGCTGAGGCCGCCGGCAATGACCGTGAGACTGGTCAGGCTGACGCCCAGGGCGTTCAGCACCACCAGGCCGAACAGCGCCCACAGGGCATAGGTCAGCCCGGTCTGCAACGGCGGAATCACGCCGCGTTCCACGCGGGGCAGGCGTTCGGGCAGGTTGTCGAGGAAGGATGTGCCCACGGCGATGGCCGAGCGGGTAAGGTAGAACAGCAGCACCAGGCCCAGCACCCGCAACGAGTTGAACGACACCGACCCCACGTTGACGTTCAGCTCCAGCGCCTGGCGCATCATGTAGGGACCGCCGGGGAAGGCGGACATCCACGGCAGCAGGGTGGCGGCGGCCACCACCCACATGGCGGGGGCGCCAAGGCCCAGCACCAGGCCGCGCAACAAGGCGCGCATGCCCTTTTCCGGCAGGCGCTCCGCCAGCAGGGTCACGAACGCCACCAGCACAGCGCCCAGTTGCAGGGCCACGGCCACGGCCAGCCCCACCAGGAAGAACGGAATGGCCAGCCGCGCCCAGCCGAACACCGCCGCAAGCAGCGAAATGATGCACAGCGCGGGTTCGCAGGCCAGCAGCACCTTTTCCAGCAGGGGCAGCACATGGGGCCTGCCGCGCCGGGCGCGCACCGCCAGCACCGCCACCATGCACAGCGCCCACAGCGGCGCCAGCAGCACGGCGGGCGGGTTCAGGAACAGCAGCAGCACCCCGATGGCCGCCGGTGCGAACAGCAACGACAGGGGCGAACGCTGCGGCATGCCGGCAAGACCGGCGGCGCGCAGGCTCCAGACCAGGGTCAGTTCGCCCCACAGCAGCAGGAGATGCGCGGGCACCACCACGGCCCGGTACACCTCGCCGCCGCGCGCCCACGCGGCGAAGTGCAGGGCGATGCCTATGGCGATCCACGGCCAACTGCGTGTGGCCACGTTGCGGCAGCTTTCGGCCCAGCCGCCGGGCAACCGGCAGCCGCCCCGCAGGGCCAGCCTGCCCAGCAGGAGCAGGGGCACGACCATGAAGGCAAAGCGCAGCAGCAGTGCGCCCCAGTCGCGGGTGGTCTGCGGGAATTCCGTGGCCAGGCGCACCTCGGTCGTGTCCGACCATGCGGCCAGGTTGGCGGGTAGTGACTGCCATACGCCAAGGTCCATCAGCGAACTGGATGCCATCAGATAATAGGTGCGCCACAGCGCGGGCAACTGCGCGTCGATCTGTTCCAGTGCCTGGGTCAGCTTGGCGGTCACCGCGTGGCCGGGGTCCAGGGCGCGGGACAGGCGGGTGCGCAGGACCGTCAGGTTCTTGCGCCCCTCGGTAAGTTTGGCCAGGTATTCGGACAGGTCTTTGGAAAGCTCGCTGGACCGTTCCGTGGCAAGGTGCTCGGACAATTCCTTGTCCAGCGCGATGAAGTCGTCCAGCCGCTGGCGCACGGCGGCATCGGTGGCCTCCATGGGGGCCAGTTTGCCTTGCAGGGTGCGCTGCACGCCTGCCAGTTGACGGCGGATGGCGGCCATTTCGCTGGGGTGGTTGCGGTTCAGCTGGTACAGCGCGAAAAGGCGCTGGTAGTCGCGCTGCACGGCGGCCACCTGGCTGTCCAGCGCCTTGGCCATGTCCGGCAGCGCCTTGCGCAGCCGGTCGGTTTCCTCCACCAGGGCGGACAGCTCCTGCCCGCGCGTCTGCCAGATGAGTTCCATGGCCTGCTGCCCGTCCGGCGCATCCTGCTGCGCGCCGCCCGGCAGGGCGGCATCGGCGGGCTGGGACGTTGCCTGGGCCGCCAGCGCGGTGC
>NZ_VRYY01000813.1 GCF_015731765.1 Nitratidesulfovibrio oxamicus | reverse complement strand
GACAGCCTGGCCTCGAACCACGACCTGGACCTGTGGAACGAGGCCCGCGCCCTGCGCGACCTGCCCGCCGGGCACGACCTGCCGCCCGCCGCCCTGCTGCGCCTGCTGACCGTGTGCGGCGCAACCGCCCTTGGCCGGGGCGACATCGGCGTCATGGCTCCGGGCCGCCGCGCGCGGCTGGCCCTGCTGCCCCAAGATTTTTCCCAAGCATTGGGGACAACCCCGTAACCCCCACACCCACATGCAGCACGCACAACGCCCCACGTGGCCCCACAAGGACCTGCTGGACGTCACCCAGCTGACGCAGGCAGAGCTGTTCCACCTGCTGGACACGGCGGCCCAGTTCCACGACATCAACCGCCGCCCCGTGAAGAAGGTGCCCACCCTGAAGGGCAAGAGCGTGGTGCTGTTCTTCGCGGAGCCGAGCACCCGCACCAAGACCTCGTTCGACGTGGCGGGCAAGCGGCTTTCCGCAGACACCTTCTCGCTGGCCAAGAGCGGATCCAGCCTGTCCAAGGGCGAAAGCCTGAAGGACACCGCGCTCACCCTGCAGGCCATGACGCCGGACATCATCGTCATCCGCCATTCGTCCAGCGGCGCGGCGCAGTTTCTGGCCGAGCGGCTGGACTGCTCGGTGGTCAACGCGGGCGACGGCTGGCACGCCCACCCTACCCAGGCCCTGCTGGACTGCTATTCACTGCGCCAGGTCTGGGGCGACACCTTCGAGGGGCGCACCCTGCTCATCCTGGGTGACATCGCCCACAGCCGGGTGGCCCGCTCCAACGTGCACCTGCTCTCGTCGCTGGGGGTAAAGGTGCGGCTGTGCGCGCCGCGCACCCTGCTGCCCGCCGGGGTGCACAACTGGCCGGTGACCATCTTCAACCGGCTGGACGACGCCGTGCAGGGCGCGGACGCGGTGATGTGCCTGCGCCTGCAACTGGAACGCCAGCAGGCGGGCCTGCTGCCCGACCTGCGTGAATACGCGCAGCGTTTCTGCCTGTCGCCCCGGCATCTGGCCATGGCCGCGCCGGGGGCGCGGGTGCTGCACCCCGGCCCCATGAACCGTGGGCTGGAAATCTCGTCCGTGCTGGCCGACGCGCCCGAAAGCCTGATCCTGGACCAGGTGGCCGCGGGCGTGGCCACGCGCATGGCAATCCTTTTCCTGCTCGCCACCCGCACCGGCATAGAGCAGACCGCCGACAACGGAGGCCGCGCATGACCGCCACCACTTCCCCTTCCCTGTTCCTTCGCAATGCCCGCCTGCTGGGGCGCATGGTGGACGTTGCCGTGGCCGACGGGCGCATCGCGTCCGTGACCGACAGCGGCGCGGGCTGCACGCCCGCCGGGGCGGAGAGCATCGACGCCAAGGGCATGGTGCTGTTTCCGGCCTTCATCGACGCGCACACCCACATGCGCGAACCGGGTCAGGAGTACAAGGAAGACATCGCCAGCGGGCTTGCCGCCGCCGCCCACGGCGGGTTCGGGGCCGTGCTGTGCATGGCCAACACCAAGCCGGTCAACGACGACGCCTCCATCACCCGCGACATGATCGACACCGCCCGCCGCCACTGGCCGCACGGCCCGCGCCTGCACCCCATCGGTGCGGCCACCGTGGGCCTGAAGGGCACGGAGCTTGCCCCGCTGGCCGAACTGGCCGAGGCGGGCTGCGTGGCGTTTTCCAACGACGGCGCGCCCGTGCCGGATACCGAAATGTTTCGCCGCTGCGTGGAATATGCCGCAGACCAGGGCAAGGTGGTCATCGACCACTGCGAGGACCCCTACCTGGCCAAGGGCGCGCACATGAACGAGGGCGAGACCAGCGGGCGCATAGGGGTGAAGGGCCAGCCGGACATCGGCGAGGCGCTGCACGTGGCGCGCGACATCCTGCTGGCCGACTACCTGAAGCTGCCCATCCACCTCGCGCACATCTCGTGCCGCCGCTCGGTGGAACTGATCGCCTGGGCCAAGCAGCGCGGCGTGCCGGTAACGGCGGAAACCTGCCCCCACTACCTGCTGCTGACCGACAGGGAACTCTTGGGCTACGACACCAAGGCCAAGGTCAACCCGCCCCTGCGCACCGACGACGACGTGGCCGCCCTGCGCGCGGCGGTGAAGTCCGGCGTCATCGACATCCTGGCCACCGACCATGCCCCGCACGCGGCGCACGAAAAGGAAACCCCGCTGGACGAGGCCCCTAATGGGATCACAGGCCTTGATACCGCCGTGGCCCTGACCTGGGGGCTGGTGCGCGAAGGCGTGCTGACGGAAGCCGACCTGATGCGCCTGTGGGCGGCGGAACCGGGGAGGATCTTCGGACTGCCCGTGAACGGATTTGGCGTCGGCGACCCGGCGGATTTCTTTCTGCTGGACCCGGAGGAGAGGTGGGTGCCTTCGCGCGAAACCATGCACTCGAAGAGTCTGAACACGCCGTTCCTGGGGAAGGAGTTGGTGGGGAGGGTCAAGGCGTTGTGGCTTGGCGGGGTGAAGGTGGTGTAGGGGGCGGGGGTAAGGCCGCAGGCAAAGAAGAGAGGCCGTACGCTATTGGACGCGGCCTCCACGAAGACACGCCAGCCTACCCCCGACAGCCCCCACCCCACTCCCCCTTGCATCCAGCGCCACTTTTGTGCATTTTGGCACAATCAGGCGGGCGCACTTCCCGTGCGCACGCACCCAGTGCTGCCCACCCGGCGCCACCAGCCATGACCGGCCCACATCCGCAGGCTAGCCGGGCCACGGCTACCGGCCCCGTCGTTCCCCGCCTAGCCGTCTTGACTTTTCGGGCCGCGCCTGTGATGCACGGATGGCACCGCGCCGGAGGGCGCGCTTTTCATCACTTTCAGGAGGACAGGGATGAGCCAACCTTTCAAGGACGCCATAGCCATCTGCAAGGCCATCCTTCGCAACGGCTACGACGCCTACGTGGTCAACGCGCAGTTGCAAAAGGAACTGCTGGATGGCCGCGAAATCGAAATCGACATCGCCTGCGAGCCCGACTACGAAGAGCTCGGCAAGCTTTTCCCCAGCCTCGAGCGCTCCAACGAAGACGGCGTGGTCGCCACCATGCGCGAAGGCGGGGCGCTGATCCGCTTCTACCACACCGACACCGAAGAATCCTCGCACCCGGAACATACCCTGGCCCGCATCACCCCGCGCATGCTGCGCGTGCTGGAAGAGCAGGGCAAGATGCCCCCCGCCCTGGCCTGTCCGTACATCGCCCATACCGGCGATGTGTACGAGGGCTTCGAGGATTTCTCGAAAGGCAAGGTGCAGTTGCGCGGCATTCCTGACGAAACCCTGCGCCGCAACTACCTGCTGGTCATCCGGGCCATGCGTTTTGCGGCCAACTTCGACCTGCCCATAGAGCCCAACTCGTGGATCGCCATCATCCGCGCCGCCAGCCGCGTGCTGGACTACGTGCGCATCTCGGACATCATGGACGAGTGGCGCAAGGTGGAAGCCGAGTGCATGTGGAAGTTCGTCCGGCTGCTGTTCGATTCGCAGGTGCTGCACGGCCTGCTGCCCGAAGTGGCGGCCCTGTCCCGCGTGCGCCAGCAGCGCAATGACGAGGGCGTGGAAGAAACCGTGCTCGACCACACCATCGAGTGCGTGCGCCACTACCCCGAAGGCGAATACAACTACGACTGGCTGGGCACCTTCGCCATGCTGTTCCACGACGTGGGCAAGCTGTACACGGCGGAATACTTCGACGGTAAGTGGAACTTCTACCAGCACCATCGCGTGGGCGCGAAGGTAACGCGCAAGCTGCTGCGCCGCCTGCACTTCTCGCCGGAAGACGTGGAACAGGTGTGCCATCTGGTGCGCCATCACATGCGCTTCCACTTCATGCTCACCGACCGGGGCATCCGCCGCTTCAAGTCGCTGGACGAGTACCCCCGGCTCATCGAAATGGCCCGCGCCGATCTGGAAGCCCGAGGCGGCAGCTACACCTACTTCAATCACAACATGAAGTACCTGGAGCGCGCCGAAACCCCGGAACAGATGCTGGAACCTCTGCTGAACGGCAACGAGATCATGGAATTCACCAGCCTGCACCCCGGCCCCCAGGTGGGCATGCTGCGCGATGCGCTGCTGAAGGCGCAGGTGGCGGGCGAAGTGACCAGCGTGCCCGAAGCCGTGGACTACGTGCGCGAGTACAAGGCGAAGAATTTCGGCTAGCGCCGGATTGATTCATTCCTTGCGAGACGCGGGGGGAGGGACGTTGGTTCCTTCCCCCGTTTTTTTGTGGGGGAGGGGGAGGGGAAGGGGGAGGGGGAGGGGGAAGAAGAAGGAGAGGTGTTGTGCCTTGTCGGACACGGTTTCTACGAAGACACGTGTGCCCTTTCGATCACGCTCGATTTCGTTATGTCTCCGACGGGCAGGGTGTGTTGTAACGCCCCCCCCTGCACCCCCGCGTTCCAGGGGCTCCGCCCCTTGGAACCCCGGGGCATCCTGCGCGGCGCCCCTGCGGCGGCAGCTTCCCTGCGGCGCAAGGCGCCTTCGGGTGATCTGCCGCCGGTGACGCCAATGCGCGCGAAGCTCCCGGAGTCCTGACCAAGCGTGGGTGCCTTTATCCACACATGTCATGCACCGCATTCCTGTGCCGGGCAGCTTCCCTCGGCCAAAGCGCCTTCGGGTCATCTGCCCGACGGAATGCGATGTGCGCGCATCTCACGTCGTAATGGCAAAAGTTCAGGTTGTGCATTGCCCGAAAGGCGATGGCAAAAGGAGCGAAGTCAGCACAAAGGGCCGAAGAACAGGCAAGGCTTTCCATTTGTCCGTCCCGTTCATGGCACAGACAGATACCTCCAACCCTCGAACCGACCTGCCTCTGGCAAAAATATCTGCCGGAGATATCCCCTACCGCCAGCCGGTAAGCGCCCGCGCCACCTCGCGGCCATCGGAACGGCGGGTGAGGATGTGCACGAAGCGGGCGGCACCCGGCGCTGGGGTATTGGCGGGCGCGGGCAGGCACTGTGCCTCCACCGTGTCGCCGTACACCGTCTCGGCCCGAAAGTGCATGTCCAGCCACGTCGGGCGGGATGTCTCCTGCACCTTGGCCGGCACGCCCTCCAGCGCCCAGTCCAGGTAGCGCACGTTGTTCACGTGGCGGTTGCGGTCCATGTCGGCCCGACGCACCGCGAAAGACAAGGACGAGAGCGGCGCGGCGTCTTCCGGCGGTGCGGGGGGTCGCCGGTCGCCCAGCAGCCCGCCATCCAGCGCCAACGGCGGGTTTTCCGGCAGCAGGGCCGCCACCGTGGGAGGAATGCGTTCCGGCCTGCGGGTGGCCAGGTTGATGACCACCCAGAACGAGGCCCCGCGCGCCACCATCGCCCCATCCTGCCCCAGCATCAGGTAGTCGCGCCGAAATTGCAGCCGCTCCACCCCGCACGGCCAGGTGCGCACCGTCACCGTCTCGCCCTCCGCCGGGGCGCGCTCCACCTGCACCGCCAGTCGGGCCAGCACCCACGCCTGCCCCTGTTCGTGCAGCGCCGCCAGCGAAAGCCCCAGCCTGTCCGCATGGCTCCCCGCCGCCTCTTGCAGGTAGTCGCAGATGATCTGCGCGGAAACGGTGCCGTCCGGTCCCACCTCGTACCCCCGCACCCGGAAGGTCTCGTGGTGCACGCGCAGGTCCGCAGGCACGGAGGCTCCAGAACTGTCGAAACCTGGCGCGGCCCCGGATACCGCTGGCGCGCCAGGTGCGCGGGCCGCGTCGGTCGCGCCCAACGTTCCGGATGTACCCGGTGCGTCGGATGCCGGGGCGGTGTGGCCAGAGGGAGATTCGTGGCGGGTAGGCATGGGCGGTTCCTTGTCCGGTTGGCCGAGTGTCCGCTTGATGGCGCGGGATGAGGGAACAGGAGCAGCAGTGCGGTCCGTGCGGCGAAAGCCGCGACATCACGGCGCACCGCCACGGCATAGCGCCGCCTTGGCCCGGCGTCCAGTGTCGTCCGGAAGGGTGGGCTGCCGCAGCGCGCACAGCATTACCCGGCCCGCATACCCGGCGCGTTGCCCGCCCGGCATACGCCCCGGCACACGCATCTGCGCACGCATCCGCATGGACAGGCCACCCGCAACGCCTGTCCCATGGCACCATGCGCCCTGCTTTCCCCCCCGCGCAATCGCAGACCGCCCCTGTCCCGCCTTGACACCTGCCCGCCCTGCGCCTATCTGTTGCTCCTTCAACAGTTGCACTGGCAACAATAGGACATTTCGCATGGAACAGAGACTCACATCCTTTGCCTACCGCGTGGGCCAGCTGCGTCGCCTGGTGTTGCTGCTGGCCCTGGAACGCATCACCCCGCTGGGGCCGGTGGGCCAGGGACAGATACCCTTCCTGGCCGAACTCTTTCAGGGCGGCGACGGCGTATCGCAGGAAGAATTGGCCGAAAAGCTGCACTTCGACAAGGGTTCCGCCGCCCGCTCGCTGGCCAAGCTGGAGACCTCCGGGCTGGTGACCCGCACCGTGAACCCGCGCAACCGCCGCCAACTGGTCATCACCCTGACCCCGCAGGCCGAAGAACTGCGCGCCCCCTTTCTGGCCGCCCTGCGCGAACTGACCAAAACCATGGTGCGCGGATTTTCCGGCGAGGAACGCGAACAGGCCCTGGGGTTTCTGGACCGCATGATCTCAAACGTGCTGGCCGAACTGGGCAGACCGGACAGGACGGCCAAACCGGAAAGGCCCGCCGAACCGGAACAACTGAACATGTCCGGCGGCACCAGCACGGCCTGTCCCGCCTGTCCCGCATGTCCCGCATGTCCGGCATGTCGGGCAGACCCGGCAGACCAGACTGGCGCGACAGCGCAGACATGCCCGACAGGCCAGGCTGACCCGAATGGCCCGTCGTGCGGAGGCACGCCATGAGCCCCGCCTCCTTCCCCTTCAGCACGCCGGGGCACGGGGCCTCCGCACCCGGCACGGCTCCCGCGTCCGTTTCGCGCGGGGCGGTGCTGTTCGTGGTCAGCACGTCCATGATCCTCATGCCGCTGATGATGTCCGCCGTGGGCGTCTCGCTGCCCGCCATCGGACGCGACCTTGCCGCCACGGCCATGCAGGTGGGTCTGGTGGAAACCACCTACGTCATGGCCCTTTCGGTGTTCCTGCTGATCATGGGCCGCCTTGGCGACATCTTCGGGCGGCGCAGGTTGTTCCTGGCGGGCCTTGTGCTGTTCACCGCCATCACCGCCGTGCTCTCGCTGTCGCAGTCCATCCGCATGGTCATCGGCCTGCGCTTTCTGCAGGGCATGGGCGCGGCCATGATCGTGGCCAACAGCTTCGCCATCATGCTCGAAGTCTTCCCGCGCGAGGAACGTGGCCGGGCCATCGGCATCGTCTCTGCGGCGGCCTATGCAGGCATTTCGTGCGGGCCGCTGATCGGGGGATTCCTGACCACCCACTTCGGGTGGCGCTGGGTGTTCCTGATGGTGCTGCCCTTCGGCATCTCCGCGCTGCTGCTGGTGTTTACCAAATTGCGCGGCGAATGGCGCTCTGCCCGGGGCGAACCCTTCGACCTGCGCGGCAGCCTGGTCTACGCGGGCGCCATCGTGCTGCTTACCCTGGGTTCCTCGCATCTGGACGAAGGCGCATGGGCCTGGGGGGCGCTGGCCGCCGGGCTGGCCTGCGGCGGACTGTTCCTGTGGCTGGAATCGCGCACTCCCTTTCCGCTGCTGGAAGTCACCCTGCTCTCGCGCAACCGGCTGTTCACGCTCAGTTGCCTGTCCGCGCTCATCAACTATGCCTCCACCTTCGGGGTGTTGTTCTTTCTGGGGCTGTACCTGCAATACGTGCGCGGGCTTACCCCCAGCGATGCGGGCCTGCTGATGATCATCCAGCCGGTGATCCAGATGGTGCTTTCGCCCATCGGCGGACGGTTGGCCGACCGCTTTCCCGCCGAACGCGTGGCCACCGTGGGCATGGTGCTGTGCGCCGTGGGCCTTGGCGTGGCCGCGTTCATCGGACAGGACACCTCCACCGCGCTCACCGTGGTGGTGCTGGTGCTGCTGGGCGTGGGCTACGGCCTGTTCGCCTCGCCCAACGCCAGCGCCATCGTGGGCAGCGTGGAGCCGCGCCACCTGGGCGTGGCCTCCGGCATGACCAGCACCATGCGCACCCTGGGCATGATGGCCTCCATGATCGTGGTGACCATCGTGTTTTCCGTGTTCATGGGCGGGGAGCCGGTGTCGGCAGCCACCCTGCCGGGCTTTCTGGCCTCCATGCGCACCGCGCTGTGGACCTTCTGCGCGCTGTGCGCGGTGGGGGTGCTGCTGTCCGTGGGACGCATGAAGGACAAGGGCCGTACGCCGGGCACACCGACGCCGACCGATGCCGACGGCACCCCCTGACGCACGCCCCGCGCGGGTTGAGCGGCATTTGGACCGGGCGGGAACGGGCGGGACCGGGCGGAACGGGCGGGAACGGGCGGGTCTTCCCCTCGCGGCCATTCCGCTGTATTGCCTGCGAGCCGCGCACCTGAATGCAGCGCGTGCGCACATCGCACGTCCGGCCACCACACGTCCGGGTGACGCGCACTGGACGAATCCGCCGCGCGGGCTTACCCATACCGTCATGCCGCCCGTGCGGCCCACCCCTTGCCCCCCATCACGCATGATCGACATACTGAACCTGACCTACGACGAACTGGAAGCGTGGATGACCGACGCGCTCGGCGAGCCGCGCTTTCGCGCCCGTCAGGTGTGGCAGTGGCTGTGGCAGAAGAATGCCCGGTCCTTCGACGCCATGACCAACGTTTCCAAGGCCACCCGTGCCCGGCTGGCCGAGGCGGCCCGCATCACCTGGCCCGAAGTCCGCACCGTGAAGACCAGCAGCGACGGCACGGTAAAGTTCCTGCTGGCCCTGGCCGACGGCGCGCTGGTGGAAACCGTGCTGATTCCCAGTGAATCGCGCGAGGGCAAGGTGCGCATGACCCAGTGCCTGTCCTGCCAGGTGGGCTGCGCCATGGGCTGCACCTTTTGCAGCACCGGCAGCATGGGCTTCGAACGCAACATGACCATGGCCGAGATTCTCGGGCAGGTGCTGGTGGCGCGCGAGCACCTGGGCGACGACCGGCCCGACCACCCCATCGTGCGCAATCTGGTGTTCATGGGCATGGGCGAGCCGCTGCTGAACCTGAACGAGGTCATGCGCAGCCTGCGCACCCTCAACGACGAATTCGGGCTGTGCTTCTCGCCCCGGCGCATCACCGTTTCCACCTGCGGCATCGAAAAGGGCCTGCGCGAACTGGGCGAAAGCGGGCTGGCCTTTCTGGCCGTGTCGCTGCACGCGCCCAACCAGGAACTGCGGGCGCGCATCATGCCGCGCGCGGCGCGCTGGACCCTGGACGACCTGATGGCCGCGCTGGAATCGTATCCGTTGAAGACGCGAGAGCGCATCACCTTCGAATACCTGCTGCTGGGCGGGGTGAACGATTCCATCGACCATGCGCGCGAACTGGTGCGCCTTGTGTCGCGCACCAAGGCCAAGCTGAACCTCATCGTGTACAACCCGGCGGAGGGGCTGCCCTACGAGGCCCCCAGCCAGGCGCGCATCCTGGCCTTCGAGCAATATCTGTGGTCCAAGAACGTCACGGCCATCATCCGCAAGAGCAAGGGCCAGGACATCAAGGCCGCCTGCGGCCAGTTGAAGGCCTCCGAACTGGCGGAATCGGCGGGGACGGCGGGGACGAACGATCCGGCGAAAGACGCTGAATAACCTGAAGAAGCGGCGGAAATGACGCCGTTTGCAGCGGCGACCGCGCCGCAGCAGCAGCATGTTACCCCCCCCCCGCAGCTCCACGACGCGAAAAAGCCCGGCCAAAAGGCCGGGCTTTTTCGTTGCCGGTCGGCGGGACCGACGCGCGGGAAGAATGCCTGCCGTGTCGCGGGATGCGCGAGGCAAATCAGGCGGCCTCGACTGGGTGGGCAGGTTGGGTGCGCCGAGCCGGGTGAACAGGATCGGGTTGGCAGGATCGGGGGGCCTGGACAGTCGGAACCGGGGCGAGCCGGGCGCACCGCTCCGGCGTTTGGCAACAGGCCGACACGAGCACTGCATCGCCGCGAGCGCCTCGCCCCCTAGCCTTTCTCGTTCACCGCCGCCGCGTCCAGCAGGCGGGCCAGCAGGTCGCGCTGTCGCTCGCCCTGCCGCACGAACGCACCGCCCGCGAAAAGCTCGTCGTCTTCCCGCCGTGCCGATTCCACGCGCAGGGCGAACAGGGTCCATCCCCTGCCGTCGGCCATGGGCAGGGCCAATTCGCACAGTGCGCCATCCGTGCCTTCCAGCCATGGGCACAGGGTCCCGCACTGGCCCACAAGCTGGACGCCGTACGGCGACAGCCGGTGCACCCGCACCGGGGCGGGCATGACCTGGCTGCCCAGCGGGCGCAGATGCGCCGGGCACGACACCGCCACGCCCGCGTCGGGGGG
>NZ_VRYY01000812.1 GCF_015731765.1 Nitratidesulfovibrio oxamicus | reverse complement strand
TGCCCCGCTTCGATACCGCCGCCGCCCTGTTCGCGGCCCACCCCGGCCTGCGCATGGTCATCGACCTGACCGACGATGGCCGCCACATGGCCGAACTGCGCGCGGCGGCCCCTGCCGGGGTTTCGCTGCTGGACGCGGGCGGCGCGCTGTGGGTGTGGGAAATGCTGGCCTCGGAAAAGCTGTGCTCCACCTGCAACCTGCACCTGCGCGAGGCCCGCGATCTGTTCGCCACGCTCATCGACCAGGTGGACGAGGACATCCTGCTGCTGGACACCGAAGGGCGCATCGTGGACCTGAACCGCAACATCCTGCAACGCAAGGGCGGCACCAAGGACGACTGGATCGGCACCTGCTGCTGGCAACTGGACGGCGCCTCCTTCTGCTGCCCGCCGGAGCACGGCGGCTGTACCTTCCGCGAAACCGTCAGCACCGGCCACAAGGCGGAGCGCATCCATACACGGGTCAACGACGATGGCCGGGTGCAGTACTTCCGGGTGTACACCTACCCGGTCACCGACGACGCGGGGAGGCTGACGCGGGTCATCGAGATGCGGCGCGACATCACCAACCGCACCAACATGGAAATCCGACTGCAACAGGCCGAAAAGATGGCCGCCATCGGCGAATTGTCCACCTACGTGGCGCACGAGATACGCAACCCGCTGTTCGCCATCGGCGGCTTTGCCAATTCGCTGCTGCGCTCGCCCTCGCTGGACGAGGCCGCGCGCGGCAAGGTGCAGGTGATCCTGGAAGAATCACGGCGGCTGGACACCATCCTGAAGTCCATCCTCAACTTTGCCCGGCCCACCTCGCCCCGCACGGGCGAAGTGGACCTGAACCTGCTGGCCCGCCAGACCATGGAACTGATGAGCCTGGGCTTCGACCAGCGGCGCATCACCGTGGACATGCAGCTTGCGCCGGACATATCCAAGGCCCACGGCGACGGCGAGATGCTCAAGCAGTGCCTGATCAACCTGGTGAAGAACGCGCAGGAGGCCATGCCCGAAGGAGGCCGCCTGACCGTGCGCACCGGCATGAACCAGCAGCATGTGTACATTGCGGTGACGGACACGGGCGTGGGCATTCCGCCGGAACTGCACGACAAGATATTCAGCCCGTTCTTTTCCACCAAGGAAAAGGGCGCGGGCATCGGCCTGGCCATGAGCCGCAAGATCATCGAGGAAATGGGTGGCCGGGTGGACCTGCAAAGCCAGGTGGGCAAGGGCACCACCATCACCCTGTACCTGCTGCCCCTGCTGGCCGTGCCCCGGGCGACGGAACCCGCGCGGGACGATCCGGCAGGCGAGGGCATGAAGGGCTGACCGTACGCCGGGCGCGAAGGCCGTCCGGCGTGTTCTTGCCTCCGGCCCGATTCTTCCGCACAATGCGCGCCACACAGCGCGGCTCGGTTGCGGCCCGCGCGATCCGTGCGACCCGTGCGCTCCGGCTGCCTTCCGAGAGGCCCGTGCCACGGGGCGGCGACCATCGCCGCCATGACCGTCACCCCAACCATGAACACGACAAACGACACACCATGACCACCACCCAGACCATCTCCGGCAACACCGCCGTCATCGTGCTGGCCACCCGCAACGCGGGCAAGATCCGCGAACTCAACGACATGCTGCACGGCACCGGGGTCACCGTGGTGGGTCTCGACGCCTATCCCGAGATCGGCGAAATCGAGGAGACCGGCACCACCTTCGAGGAAAACGCCCTGCTGAAAGCGCGCACCGTGGCCGAACTGACGGGCCGCATCGCCGTGGCCGACGATTCCGGGCTGGAGGTGGACGCCCTGGGCGGCGCGCCGGGCGTGTACTCCGCCCGCTATTCCGCCGAAGATGGCGTGCCCGCCACCGACGCCCGCAACAACGAAAAACTGCTGGCCGCCCTGGCCAACGTGCCCGATGCGCAGCGCACGGCGCGGTTCCGCTCGGTGATCGCCGCCTGCGCCCCCGACGGTCGCCACATCACCGCAGCCGGGGCCTGGGAAGGCCGCGTGGCCACCGCCCCGCAGGGCGACAACGGTTTCGGTTACGATCCGTTGTTCTTCGACCCGGAACTGGGCCGCACGGCAGCCACCCTTGCCCGCGAAGAAAAGAACGCCCGCAGTCACCGGGGCAAGGCCCTGCGCCGTCTGCTGGAACTGTGGCCCGCCTTCGTGAAGGACGGCAAGGGCTAGCCCGAACCGCACGTTTTCGCGCAGAACGCGCCCCGTGCCGCTCCGGTTCGTCCGGCGGGCGCGGGGCGTTTTACGTTGCGGCGCCGCCCATGCAAACGCCCGCGCGGCGGATGCGCATGTTCCCGCATGATGGGCGGTCCGCCGATCGTCGCCCATGCCTGCCATCCCCAGTCCCTCCGTTCCGCATCTCGTGCCCGGCGCGGCAGCCGCGAATTATCACGCGGCCCGTCGGCTAATCATTGCCCGTCCGCCCCCTGCCCCCGTTACATTGGCAGGGCGGAGGCCCCGTTGCCGCCGCCAACATCGGAATGACGGGGGGATGGCATGACGCTGCGCATGAAGTTGCTTGCGGGGTTTATCGGCACCCAGGTGCTTACCTGTCTGCTTACCGCCGGTTTGCTCTGGCATTTCGGGGTGGACGGCATGCGCCGTGTGGGCGATGCCGCCGCCACCGCCATGCAGGACCGGGCGCAGGACCAACTGACCAGCATCCGCAGTTCCAAGGCCCTGCACGTGGAAGACATCTTCCGGCGCATGCGCAATCAGTTGCTGACCCTGGCCGGTGAACTGACCGCGCGCGAGGCGGCCCAGGCCCTGCCCGCCGCCTGGCTCGGCGTGCAGGGCGAGGTGGCCGGGCAGATGGACGCAAGGACCGTGGCCCGGCAGTTGCTGGACGTCTATGCGGGGCCCGCCTACCTGCGCTCGCTGGAGTTCGCGGCCAACGCGCCATCCGCCCCCGGCTACGCACCCCGCGCGCCGGAATCGTACCTGCCCGATGACGCCAACGGCGTGCTGCTGCAGGGCATGTACCTGCTGCCCGCGCTGGCGGCGGGGCAACGAGGGGCATCCGCAACGCCGGGCAGGCCCCCCCTGCCCACTGCCTACAATGCGTTGCACGCCCGCTGCCATCCGGTGCTGCTGCACTTTGCCGACACCTTCGGCTACCGGGACATCCTGCTGCTGGACCCCGGCACCGGCGCGGTGACCTACAGCGTGCGCAAGCTGCCGGATTTCGGCACGTCGCTCATCACGGGCCCGTACAAGGATACCGGCCTGGCCACGGTGTTCCGCAAGGCCGTGGCCGCCGGAAAGTCCGGCGAACGCAATGTCGCCGTCATGACGGACTTCGCCCCGTACGAGCCGGGCCGCAACGCCCCGGCCGCGTTCATCGCCACCCCGGTGTACGACGCATCCGGCGCATTCCTGGCCGTAATGGCCCTGCATGTCACGGAGACGGGCATCAACCGCGTCATGACGTCGGAAGGCCGCTGGAAGGACGTGGGTCTTGGCGAATCGGGCGATGCCTTTCTGGTGGGCACCGACCTGCGGGTGCGCTCGCTGCCGCGCGGCTCCGCCAATCGGCACATCCTTGCGGACATGGTGGATACCGAGGCCGCGCGCAAGGCCGTGGCCGGTGAGACCGGGTGCGGCGCCATCAGGGACCACAACGGAAAGTCCGTACTGGCGGCGTGGCAGCCCTTGCGCATCGAAGGGCTGACCCTGGGGCTGGTGGCGGAAATCAACGCGGACGAGGCCCTGGCGGCCGCGCGCGACATCGCCGCTGCCAGCGGCAAGGCCGAACGCGGCATGCTGACAGGTGCGCTGGTGGTGCTGCTGCTGGGCGTGGTGCTGGGCTCGGGCGTGGCCGTGGCGCTGGTGGCCTCCATCTCGCGGCCCTTGCGCCGATTGCGGGCCTATGCGGGCGAAGTGGCGGAGGGGCATCTGGAAGCCCGCCCCGAGGGGGCGTATCCGCCGGAACTGGACGCCATGCGCCACTCCATAGAACGCATGGTGCAGAACCTGCGCCAGCGCATCGAAGAAGCCGATGCCCAGGGACGGGAGGCTGCGCGCATGGCCCGCGAAGCCCATGACTCCATGAAGAACGCCACCGCGTCCGAGGCGCGCATCAAGCGCCTGATGGAGCGCATGACCGGCGCCGCAGGCAAGACGCGCACCGTGTCGGAACACGTCTCGCATTCCATCGCCGACCTGACCGGCCAGGTACATGCCGTCACCGGCGGGGTGGAAACCCAGCGCCGCCGCATGGACGAAACGGCAGAGGCCGTGTCCGACATGCGCGTGACCGTGGCCAACGTCACCGACAACGCCCGCAGGGCCGCCGAGCAGGCCGACCTTTCTCGCGGCAACGCCGACGAGGGCGCACGCGGGATGCGCGAGACCGTGGCTGCCATCAACGGCATTCGCGAACGCATCCAGCGGCTGAACGAGGCCATGGGCCGCCTTGGCGTGGAGGCCGAGAACATCGGGCAGGTCATGTCGCTGATCTCGGACATCGCCGACCAGACCAACCTGCTGGCGCTGAACGCGGCCATCGAGGCGGCCCGCGCCGGGGAGGCCGGGCGGGGATTCGCCGTGGTGGCCGACGAGGTGCGCAAGCTGGCCGAAAAGACCATGACGGCCACCCGCGACGTGGGCGAGGCCGTGGCGCGCATTCAGGGCCACACGCGAGAGAATATCGCCGCCGTGGAACAGGCCGCGCGCGACGCCACGGCGTCCGCCGCGTCGGCAGAGACCGCCGGGCAGGCCATGGCCCGCATTGTGGCGCAGGTGGACGAAACGGCGGGCATGGTCCAGTCCATCGCCGCCGCCAACGGCCAGCAGGCGGCAGCCAGCGAGGTGGTGGGCCGCAGCGTTGACGAGGTGAACCGCATCGCCGGGCAGACAGCCGAGGCCATGACCCGCTTTACCGGCACGCTCAACGACATCTTCGCCCAGGTGCAGGAGATGTTCTCCATGGTCGAGGTCATCTGCGCCGGTGAGGACGGCGTGGCCCTGATGTCCGATGCCAGCGACGAGACCCTGATCCGCTGGACGGAGGAGTTGTCCAACCTGCCCAGCATCGACGTGCAGCACAAGAAACTGGTGGACTACATCAACGCCGTGCACCGCGCCGCGCGCACCAGCGACATGGCCGCCGTGCTCGAGGTGTTCGGGCAGTTGAAGGCCTACACCGTGGAGCACTTCGGGTACGAGGAACGGCTGTTCGACGTGCACGGCTACCCGGAAGGGGCGCAGCACAAGGACGTGCACCGACGTTTCGTGCAGCGGGTGCTGGAATGGGAAAAGCAGGCGGCGGGCGGCAACCCCACGGTGGTCATGGAAATAGTGCGCGGCCTGGTGGACTGGCTGGTGTCGCACATCATGAAGGTGGACAAGCGGTACGAGGCCTTTCTGCGCGAACGCGGCGTGGAGTAGGCGGCGGGGGACAGGCGCGCGGGAACAGGCGCGCGGGGAGGTTGACAGGTCGCCGGGAAAGGGCGGCCACTGGCGGGTGGCGGACGTCGGCGCCCCGGCAGGGGAAAGGTAATGCACCGGAAGCCGGACGGCGAAAGAATGCGGATGGCCGGAACGCCCCCGCGATGGCTGCGGATGGTGCGCCGCCGAGGGGTGTGGAACGAAAGTGCGGCGAAGGTGCGGAAAAGAGATACGCGGAAGGCGGCCCGGCATGTCGGACCGCCTTTCGCGTTTGGTGAACTACTTGGCGGGCTGGTCGGGCTGTGCGGGGGCGGCAGGCGTCTGGGGCGCGGGCTGCGGGGCGGATTGGGGCTCCGCCTGCTGCGACTGGGTCACGGGCGCGGTGGCGTTCACCGGCTGCACCACCTTGGTTTCGATGGGCGACACCAGGTTGCCGAACACCAGCAGCATGGCCCCACCGATGGCGAGGCTGCGCGCGCGGATGCCCGCCGCATGGTTGCCCGAGCGCCAGCGCAGCCAGTTGAAGGCGGCCCCGGCCAGCATGGTCATGCCGCACAGGTTCAGCAGATAGTTGATGGCGTACATGGTCGGCCTCCTGCCGGACAAGCGGCGGATGTCGGGGTATGGCGGGGGAACGGGTGGTTGTGCCCCGTGGGTGGAGAGGGGGCGAGGAGAACCCCGCCGTGAAATTCTGTTGGCATGCCGGGAGGGTGGCGTCAAGTGGGGGTATGGGCAGCCCGCGGCGGCAGCCGTTTGCGTGTGCATGGCGCAGGCCTTGCGGGTGGTGGCTTGCTCCCCCGCCTCTCAGCCATCCCTGTTCCTCTGGGGCCCGGCGCGACTTCGAAGCCCCTCGCGTCCGAAAACGCTGGTGTGTCTGCACGGAAGCCGTTACCGATGGGGCAGGCCCAGACAAGACCAGACAAGACCAGACAGGCCCAGAACAGGGCCAGAACAGGGGCAGACAAGTTCGGACAAGACAGGCCCGGGAACAACGGATACGCCGCTCCGCCCCCGCGTGTGCACAACGCCCTTCACAGGATTCCGCATGAACAAGCTCTATGTCGTCATGGTCGGCCTGCCCGCGCGGGGCAAATCCACCATGGCCCGCCGCATCCGCGAGGGTCTGGAGGCAGAGGACTTCCGCGTCGAGGTGTTCAACAACGGCGAAATCCGCCGTTCCCTGCTGGGCATGGATTCCGCGAGGCCGGAATTCTACGACCCGGACAACGCGGAAGGCCGCGCCCGGCGCGAGGAAATCGCCCGGCTGAACATTGCCGCCGCGCGCGACTACCTGGCGGGCGACGGGCATGTGGCCATCCTGGACGCCACCAACGCCAGCCGTGCCCGGCGGGCCACCATAGAGGCCATGCTCACCGACCATCCGCTGCTGTTCGTGGAATGCGTCAACGACGACCCGGTGGCGCTGGGCGCGGCCATCCGGCGCAAGACGCAGATGCCGGAGTTCGCGCGGGATACCACGCAGGCGGCCATGGACAGCTTTACCAAGCGCATCCGGTACTACGAGCGCATGTATGCCCCGTGCGCCGACGAGTCCTGCTGGGTGCGGGTGGACACGCTGGAAAACCGCGTGGTGGGCGAGCAGATAGGCGGGCGGGTGCCGTACTACCATCGCATCCGGGACATTCTGGTGTCCGCGTGGGTGCGCAACCTGTATCTGATCCGGCACGGCGAGACCTACTACAACGTGGAGGGGCGCATCGGCGGCGATTCGGACCTGACCCTTCGCGGGCAGGCCCAGGCCAAGGAACTGGCCGCGCATTTCGCGGACATCGAGGTGCCGTACATCTTCACCTCCACCCGCAGGCGGTCGGCGCAGACGGCGGCCCCCATGCGCGAGGCGAGGCCGCAGGCCACGGTGATGGCCCTGCCGGAGTTCGACGAGATCGACGCGGGCGAGTGCGAGGGCCTGCGGTACGACGACATCCGCCGCAGTTTTCCGGATGCCTTCGCGGCCCGCCAGCGGGACAAGTACCACTACGTGTATCCGGGCGGCGAGGGCTACGTGACCCTGCGCGAACGGGTGGAGCGCGGGGTGCGCCGGGCGCTGTTTCTGGCCGGGGGCGCGCCGGGTGTGATGATCATCGGGCATCAGGCCATCAACAGGATGATCCTGTCGCACTTTCTGTACCGGCGGACGGAGGATGTGCCGTACATCTTCATACCGCAGACGCAGTACTACCACATCGTGGCCACGCAGCGGAAAAAGCTGTTCGAACTGGTGCGCTTCATGTGAGGTGAGAAGTCATGCCACCCTCTGGCCTGCCCCCAATGGAAAGGTTTGGAAGGCGGGAGGGGGTGTGGGGGAGGGAGGAAACTTTTCAAAGTTTCCTCCCTCCCCCACATATTCTTCATCTTCTGTCTTTCCTCTCCTCCCCGCTACACCTCCGGCTTCACCCCATTGCGGGGCACGTCCTCGTAGCCGGTGAACATGGCGGCGATGTGCGCGGTAAGGGAGTGGCCGGTGGTGGTCATGTAGACGTGCACGATGACGAAGGCCAGGAAGGCGAAGGCCCCCAGGGTGTGCAACACGGCCACGGCCTTCAGGGTCAGGCTGCCCGCAAAGCCGAGTTGCGGCCACTGGTTGTAGGTGTAGTAGAGAAACCCGGTGATCATCTGGAACGGCACGAGAAACGAGACGATGCCGAGATAGGTCAGCCGTTGCAGGGGATTGTGCTTGGCGCGTTCGCTCTTGGGCACGGGGTGCGGTTCCCCCTTGAAGATGCCGGAAAGGTAGTAGCGCACCACGTCCATCAGCTTCAGGAAGGTGGGCACGTAGTGCTTCCACTCGTCGGTGACGGCCATCCAGAACACGATGAAGGCGTACAGCACCAGCCACGACCATGCGCAGAAGTTGTGCACGGCGAAGGCGCGGGCAAAGCCCAGCAGGGTGAAGGTGCCGTGGATTTCGAATCCGGTGACCAGCAGCATCAGGATGAGCGCGGTCTGCGCCCAGTGCCAGAACCGCTCGAACCGGCTGTACAGGTAGAGTCGTTCGGTGGCGTGCATGGCTAGTCCTCCTTGCGGTTGTTGCGGCCACGCGCGGCCAGGCGCAGGAATCCGTGCACGCCCACGGCCAGCACGGACCCGGCAACGGCGATCCAGCCGGCGGCGTCCACGCCCGCGTTGCGGTCACGCCCCGGCATCCACACCCCGCTGACGGCGGCAAGGCGGCTGCCAGCAGGCTTGTGGCATTCGCCGCAGGCCACGGACTTTTCCTTGGGGGCCACCTGGTGGGTGATGGGGTAGTAGTAGACGGTTTCCACGAATTCCAGCTTGCCGCTGAAGGGCAGGTTCAGCGACTTCTGCCCGGCTTCCACGGCCTTCATCCAGTCATAGGTCTTCCAGTAGGCGGCGTCGTCCTTGCCGAACAGGTGCGGGGCCACGAAGGTGCGGTTGCCCGCGTCGAAGGGTTGGCGGCCCCGGTGCGCCTTGAAGGGCATGATGCGCGCCTTGGGGTCTGCCGGGTCGCCGTCGATGCGGTTTATTTCCACGGGCTTCGCGGTGTCGTCGATCCTGTCGGTCAGCAGCAGGAATTCCATGCGTCCGTTGGACCAGTGGTATTCGGGGGTGACGTCCTTTTCCCAGCGGAAGTCGCCCTTCTTGCTGTCGTAGCTGGGCTTGCCGAAGGGGCCCTTTTCCGCGAACGGCTTGCCGTCCTTCTTCTTGCCCGCCGTGGACCAGTCCCACCACATCTTGGTGGCCATTTCGCGCGCAAAGGCGGGAATGTGACAGGTCTGGCAGGCCAGCTTGTCGGTGTGGTCGTTGGCCTTGTGCCCGGCCTTGTGCGGGGTTGCGGTGTGGCACGATTCGCAGGCGATGCGGTGCACCCGGTCGTCGTCCAGCACGCTCTTGCGTTCGGTGAAGGCGGGCTGCTTGTAGGTGCGCCCGGCGATGACGTGGGCCTCGGTGGTGTGGCAACGCTGGCAGGTGAAGTTGGCGCCCTTCACGTCCATGTGCACGTCCAGTTCGCGACTGGGCTTGAACATGGTGGAATCAAGGTCGCCGTGCTTCACCGCATCGCCCCCGCCGCCGTAGAAGTGGCAGGTGCCGCAGTTGTCGCGGGTGGGGCGGCCCACGGAGGCGGCAATGGCGTTGTAGTCGGGCGGGTTGAACGTCTTGCCCTCGAACTCGGTGGGTTCGCTGACGGGCAGCCCGGCCATGGTGGGGAACTTCTTGTAGGTGCCGGTGTGGTCGTGACAGACCATGCAGTCCACGTTTTCCTGCGACGAGAAGTCGAACTGCGCGTTCTTCCAGCCGAAGCCCGCATGGCACGAGGTGCAGCGCGGCTCGTTGGACGGGATGGCGATGCAGAAGTTGTTGAAGGTGATGCCGCCCTTGCCCATCTTGCGTTCCGGGTCGGCGGGGTCCAGCCAGGTCCAGTGGATGGTCTTGTGCACCTGCTGCGCGGCGGCGTTGTGGCACGACAGGCAGGCCTTGGTCACTTCCTGCGGCGTGGCAAAGGGTTGTTGCAGGGCCGGGTGGCGGGAATGGTCGGCGGTGATGGCGTGGGCCTCCGGCTTCTTCACCGCCCCGGTGGCCCCGGCGGGCACTTCGGTGGCAAGCTGGGCCGCGCGGGCCGGGGCGGCTGGCGCAAGCACCGGGACAAGGCCCGGCAGCAGCAACAGCAGCAACAGCAGCAGGGCTGGGGGCGAACCGCCCTGCACCCGGTGGGCGGAAACGTGTGGCGACGACATGTGGACTCCTCCTTCAGCGGTGAGCGTCAGCGGGTAGGCCCTGCGCTACGCGCGGGGCGGATGTTCGGGATGATGACCGGGCGACGGAGCCGTACCGGGAGCGGAGACAGGGACGGTCCAGGCACTCCGGCCCGTCAGGGCCAGCGCCAGCGCGGCAGCGCCCAGCAGCCCCGCAATGCCAAGATGCGTCCAGTCCAGGTACATGGTCAGGGTGGGGCCCCAGTCGAAGCCGGGCAGGTTCTTGGCCACCCGCATGGCCCCGGTGACGATGAGTGCTGCCACCAGCCACAGGCGCAGCGTGCCGCCGCCCGTCAGTCGATACGGGGTGAACGGGCGGTGCGCGGCGAACAGGCGGCGGATGCGCGACCCGGCGCAGGCCCGCACGGCCAGCCACGCT
>NZ_VRYY01000811.1 GCF_015731765.1 Nitratidesulfovibrio oxamicus | reverse complement strand
GTTGACACCGGGGGCGGGGGGGCGTTGTCGCTCATGGGCGTACCGGACTGGGGCGCCTGGGGGGGCGCCGCGGCGGTGTTGCCGCCGGTGAATGCGCCCTCGCCGGAAGGTGCGGGCGCTGCGGGCGCTGCCTTGGCTGTTTCGGGTGCCTTTTTCTTTTTCTTCTTTTCGAGGGCGGCTTTTTCGGCGGCCTCCCGGTTGCGGCGCTCTTCTTCCGCGCGGCGTTCCTCTTCGCGCTTCCGGGCTTGTTCCGCCTCCAGTTTTGCCTGCATTTGCGACCGGATGGATGCCACACGGCGGGGCAACTCCCTCCTGAGGTCAAGGCCGAGGCACTCGTTGTGCAATTCGCACTGCTTGTAGCGCTTGCTGCCCATGGCGATGCCGTAGCCCAACTGGTAGTAACGGATCGCGGCCTCCGGGTGGCCGAGTTTTTCCGCACTCTCACCCAGGTACATGTATCCCAGGTCGTTTTCGTAGTTGATCGAGGCCACCAGGTTAACCAGGTTGGGCCAGTCCTGCGCATAGTACAGCTTGATCATATCGTCCCGGTGGGTGATCCAGTTCCACGACTGTTCTATGTCGCCAGTAAGCCTGATGGTGCCGTCCTGCAGCAGCAGCAGGTTCGATTCGCGACCTTCCCGCGTGACCGGTTGCATGGGGGCGCAACCGCCAAGGCCGGTCAGCAGGACGAGGCAGAGAGCCAGAAGCGCGATGCCGTGGCGCGCGTGGTCAGCCCGGGCGGTGTATGAGCGCGATGCGTGCATTGTTTGGTTCCCCCCCATGTCAGTTCGAAAGTTCCTGGTTGCGGGCAAGGCATTCGGCGTCCGAAAGCCTGGGGGTGCCGATGGTGCTCACCGCTTGGCAGAACTGGACGGCAAGCCGCCACGGCACGGCCATCGGGAAGAGCATGAGCGACGCCATGAGGAAGGCGGTCCAGTTGTTCATGGCCGTCAGCGCGAATTGCAGGAAGCTGAAGTTCTCGCCGGGCTGCAGCCTGGTAATGGCGTGGTTGACCGACAGCAGCAGGCCGATGCCGAGCAGGATGGACGCGCCGATGGAGAAGAAGCCAGCCGTGCGCAGCCAGAAGGCTGTGGCTGCGAGCGGCGAATGGGTTGGGGTTGCGGCGGGGGACTGGGTGCCGAGGCGCGCCTTGAGGACGTCGTTGGCGTTGGCGGTCTTGCCGCTGAAGTAGTCCCTTGCGATGTTGCCGAGTACGAACACCTCGTCGGCAAAGGGTTTTTCAGGAACGCGCGCAAGCAGGTCGGCGAAGATCACTGCGGCAACCACGTCTTCTTCTTCGACCTTGCGTCCCTCGCTGTTCAGGAAATCGCGAAAAACCTGTTGCAGGTAGGGGACCATGGCGCGTTTGATGAGCCGAGTGTCCGGGGCCTGCTTGCCCGTTTCGATGGCAATGAAGGCGATGGTGGCGGAGATGGTGTGCATGTCCTTGACCGTTGCATCCGTGAAGGCGGGGAGGATGGCGGACAGGTCGAGCAGCGTGTTGGGAATTTCGTAATTCTTGAGCTGTTTGGGATCGCTGTTCACAAACGCGGTGAGCGCCTGGTCGAGGAGCGATACGTCCTTTCCGCTCAGTGCGATGAGCGATTGCTCTGCCACCTGCGACTTGCGCTTGATGAGTTCCATGTAGCCGCGCGCCTTGTCATCCGGCAGTTGGGCAAGAGCCTGCTGCCAGATGTAGGGGTTGCTGACGCTGGTGGCGGTGCCAGCCATTTCCTGGTTCAGGTAGGCATCGTAGAATTCGGCCTTGTCGAACTGGGCGGCGGCAAGAATGGTGTCGACGTCAGAGGGGCTGATGGGCACGGTCTGTTCCGCAAGGGTGCGGGCAAAGGCCACAAGGATTTCGCGGATGCGCCCGGGGGTGTGCTTGCGGGCCACCGTCACGTACGACACCCACGCGTCAGCGGGAAGGAAGGCCAGTTCCTTCGGGGTCTGGGTGACGCTGGAGAGCGCCGTGGCGCCCATGGACGGCACGGATGCATCAATGAGGGCGATGATGCGCATGCGGTCCGCCGGGTTGTGCTGCTTCAGCAGGTTCACGAGCTGTTCGGGCTCGAAAACGGGCAACAACGCCGGACGGCTCTGGACGTCGGTCATCAGGTCGGAGAATTCGCGCGACAGGGGGGCGCTGTGCGCGATGTCGGCAAGCTGGGATTTTACGCCTTCGAAGCGGGAGCGGAAGGTCTCGCGGCCCCCCACCTGCGCTATGCGGGCTATCTGGATAGAGCCGAGAGGGTCGAGCCGCATGGAAACCCGCGCCAGTATGCCGACGATGCGATCCTTGTTCTCTTCCGCCCCGGCGCAGTTGGTGGCGATGGTGTACGCGGTATGGAACTGCCGGATGTTGCGTACCTTTTCGATGATGCCGGGCAGCATGGGGCGCACCGTGCCGTCAAGCAGGGGCTTCTGCGCGCCACTGAGCCTTGCGGCCATGGCTGTGTAACTGGCGTGCAGCTTGTCGTAGTCCGGCTGGTTTCCCGAGGGTGCGAGAGCGGCGTAATGCGTTGCCAGGGCATCGCGGATCACGTCGGGGGCGCTTTTCGCCAGAAGGATTGCCGCCTTTTCGAACTGGGCGGGCTCTTCAGCGGCCTCCAGCAGGGTTTCGAAATCCCCCGCGTCAACCTTTAACGACTTGTGGTATAATATCACTATCGCATTATGCTTTCGCTCGAAATCGTTAGAGGCGACGGGGTAGATTTCCTGATTCTCGATGGTGTTCATGCCCATGACAACGGCCTTCGAGGAATACTTGCAGGCAACGTAACGCTTCTCGATGGCGTCGTTCGAATAATACATCTTGAGATCTTGAAGGATGTTGGTGTTTGCATGAGCGGTGCTTGCCCAGCATGATGTCATCAGGCAGAAAAACAATATTGACATGTTATTGAGTTTTATCTTTCGTGCAAGAAGGCGCAACGATCCCTTTTCCGTCATCAGCTTCCACTTGCTTCTATTGTGTCTTATAATGAAGAGTATGTAGATAATGATGGACAGGGTTGAAAGAAATGCAACGAATGCTGCCGTCTTGGCTGCAGAGGCCGCATTGACTCCCAGCATGGCAAGCAACTGGATGCACGTTGCGGTAATGAACGACATTTCAAGCGGGTCTTCAGTTCGTTTTTCTTGACTTGTTTGGTCCTGTTTGTTTTTATTGATTCTTTCCTGGAGTGATTTTTTTTCGGAAACGTAATCGCTGAAATAGCTTTGGTTGGAGATTTCTTTTCCGATGATGATTTTTTGCGGAGGCTGCGCATGCGAGGGGAGTGTAAACAAGAGAAGCAGCACGGTGAGAATGGCGAGTTTCATGTCTCCTCCGGTGTATGGATATAAAAATATGCATTGTACCGGATATGGCCAATAAATACTCACGAGTTATGATGTCAAGCCTGTTATTTGAAGGTCGATGGGGTTGGCCTGGCGGGGGGGAGTTGCTGCGCTTGAAGAAAGTGGAGAGAAAATAAAAAAGGGGGGACATGAGTCCCCCCTTGCATGCGGAAAGTGCACGTGCCGTGCGTTTTCAGCTGTGTTCGTCTTTCTCGCGGCCCACGCCCAGCAGGGCCAGGGCGAAGTCGCCGCCATCGAAGGGGCGCAGGTCTTCCATCTTTTCGCCAAGGCCCACGAAGGTGATGGGAATGCCGAACTGCATGGCCACCGCCACCACGATGCCGCCCTTGGCCGTGCCGTCCAGCTTGGTCAGCACAATTTCGTCCACCCCGCAGGCCTCGTTGAACAGCTTGGTCTGCGACAGGGCGTTCTGCCCGGTGGTGGCGTCGATGACCAGGATGGAGCGGTGCGGCGCGCCGGGGTGCTTGCGTTCCAGAATCCGGCGGATCTTGTGCAGTTCTTCCATCAGGTTGACCTTGGTGTGCAGGCGGCCCGCCGTGTCCACGAACACGATGTCGTAGCCGCCCGCCAGCGCCACGTCCATGGCCTCGAAGGCCACGGCAGCCGGGTCCGACCCGGCGGACTTGGCGTGAAAGTCCGCCCCAACGCGCCCGGCCCACACTTCCAGTTGTTCGATGGCCGCCGCGCGGAAGGTGTCCGCCGCGGCGATGAGCACCTTCTTGCCCTGCATGCGGGCGCGGTGGGCCAGCTTGGCGATGGTGGTGGTCTTGCCCACGCCGTTGACGCCGATCATCAGCACCACCTCGGGCGGGGTCACGGCGGCGATACGTCGCGGCGCGCGGAAGATGTCCTGCAATTCCTCGCGCAGCAGGTCGCGGAAGGCGGCAGGGTCGTCGGTGCCCGCCTTGCGGGCGCGTTCCTTCAGGCGTCCCGTCAACTGCATGGCGGGCTCGAAGCCCACGTCGGCCATGATCAGGATTTCTTCCAGCTCTTCCCAGAACGTGGCGTCGATGCGGCCATGCGAGGCCAGCAGGGCGTCGATGCGACCGGTGATCTGCTCGCGCGTGCGGGCCAGGCCTTCGGTCAGCTTCAGGAACAGGCGGTTGCGTTCGTCTTCCTCGTCTTCCAGGTCGAGGGCCAGCGCCAGCCGGTATTGCAGTTCGGAGCGGAAGTCGCTCACGTAGCGGTAGTCCATGGCGGCAAGCCAGCGCCGGAAGTCGGCGATGAAGGCTTCCGCCTCGGCCCCCGGGGTTTCCAGCGCCGCGAACAGGAAGCGCAGCCGTTCCCACAACGTGTCGTCCGCCTCGTCCACCCCGGCCAGCACGTGGCCCAGCCACACCGAAAGGCGAGGTTCGGACTGGCGCAGGGCGCGGGCCAACTCGTCCCGCCAGGGGGCGTCCTGGGCAACTGGAGCGCCGGGGATTGACGGAGTGTCGGGGACCGCCGGTTCCGGCGTCGCCGTGGCGTTGTCCTGTGGTGCCGCTGCCGGTTCGGCTGCCGGGGCCGTGGGCGCATCTGCCTCGCGGGGTGTCCACAATTTCTTGATGGCGCTGAAGAAACCCATATGTCGTCCTCCAGATGTGGGGGAAGTGGCGGTGAGAAGCGTCGGTGCGAGCCCTTGGTGTCCGGGCGCCGCGTCCGCCCGGCCCGGTCGGGCCGGGTGGGAGCCTGCCGGTCACGGGGCCGCCACAACTTTGCCCAGAACCCCCGGCGAGTCAAGGCGGACAAGGGCCGGGAGGGTCCGGGCGAGCCTGTGCCGCCTGGCCGGACAACGGTGTTCGGCCAACCCCGCCCCGGCGATTGCATTTCTGCTCCACCCATCGTCCTGCCGCTCTTTCCATCGCATGGCGCATCGTGTAGGTTGTCGGAAACCGGAAGGCCGATGCGCCGCCGCCCGCCCCGCACGGGGTGCCACGCGCGGGGCGGACCCTTCCGAGACAGGCGACGGGGACATGACGCGCGCATGAGCAACACCACCGCCAGCAAAGGACTCTCCGTCCCGGACATCATCAAGGGGCGCTCGCTGTCGCGCGACCTCACCGTGAGCCTTGTGGTGATGGTGCTGGTGGTGGTGGCGGCGCTGTTCTCGTTCGTCTACGTGCAGATTTCGCGCGACATGCTGCACGAGGTGGACCGCAAGGCCGACGAATACATCACCCGCCTGGCCGACATCCTGTCCATTCCCATGTGGAACTTCGATGCACGCACCATGGACCAGATCGGTTCGGTGTTCGCGCAGTACGAACTGATCAACGAAATCCACATCGAGGACGCCCAGGGCAATACCCTGTTCCGGGTGCGCAAGGGCGCGGACCCCGACGCCACCGTGTTCCGCGAGCGGGCCGTGCGCTTCGAGTCGGAAGTCATCGGCCGGGTGTCCATGGTGGTCACCCTGCAGGACTACCGGCGCAGCCTGGAGCGGCTGCTGAAGGCCAGCGCCCTGATCATGGGCAGCGTGCTGGTGGTGCTGCTGGCCTCCACAGGGGTGCTGCTGCGCGTGCTTCTGCGCCGCCCGCTGGAGGCCCTGCAATCGGGCATGGACCAGATAGCCCGGGGAGACTTCGCCTATGACATGGGATCCATCGCCCATGCCGAACTGGCCCAGATAGCCGAGAATTTTTCGCGCATGTGCAGCCAGGTGGAGCAGCGCGAGAACGAACTGCACGCCATCAACACCAAGTTGCAGGAAGAGATACAAAGCCGCCGCCAGACCGAACTGGCCCTGCGCGCCAGCGAGGAACGCTACGCCCTGGTGGTGGGCGGCACCAGCGACGGTATCTGGGACTGGGATCTCATCACCAACACCGTCTATTTTTCGCCGCGCTGGAAATCCATCATCGGCTACGACGACCACGAGGTTCCCAACCGGCTGGACGAGTGGAAGGTGCGGGTACACCCCGACGACCTGGATACCGTGCTGCACGCCCACGACGACTACCTTGCCCGCCGCGTGTCCGAGTTTCAGGTGGAATACCGCATGCGCCACAAGGACGATAGCTACCGCTGGATCCTGGGGCGCGGCGCGGCCCTGTGGGATTCCAACGGGGTGCCCGTGCGCATGGCCGGGGCCCACACCGACATCACCACCCGCAAGGAAGTGGAACAGGAACTGCGCGAGGCCAAGAACAACCTCGACAACATCCTGAACGCCATGCCCTCGATCATCGTCGGGGTGGACCAGTCCGGCAGCATCACCCTGTGGAACCGCACGGCGGAACGCGTCACCAGCCTCTCGCGCGATGCCGTGCTGGGCCGCCCCGTGGGCGAAGCCCTGCCCGACTTCGGCTTTCTGCTGGACGAAATCCGCCGATCCATTGCCGAAGGCGGCACCATTTCGCTGGACAAGACGCCCGTGCCCGGCCTCGGTGTCACCCGCTACTTCGACATCGTCATCTACCCCGTGGTTTCACGGGGCAGTTTTGGCGCCGTGGTGCGCCTGGACGACATCACGGGTCGCATCCGCATCGAGGAGATGATGGTGCAGACCGAAAAGATGCTGTCCGTGGGCGGGCTTGCGGCGGGTATGGCGCACGAGATCAACAACCCCCTCGGCGGTATCCTGCAGGGGGCGCAGAACATCCAGCGCAGGCTGGACCCGGATTTTGCCCCCAACGTGGTGGCGGCGGAAGAGTCGGGCTGCTCCATGGACGCCATCCGGGGCTACCTGGACCGCCGGGGCATCCTGCGTTTTCTGGAGGGCATCCGCGAATCGGGCAATCGCGCGGCCAACATCGTCTCCAACATGCTGGAGTTCAGCCGCCGCAGCGAATCGCGCTGGCAGCGGGTGTCGCTGCCCTATCTGGTGGACCGCACTCTGGAACTGGCGGCCAACGACTACGACCTGAAGAAGAAGTACGACTTCCGGCACATCGACATCGTGCGCGACTTTGCGACAGGCCTGCCCGATCTGCCCTGCATGCCCACCGAAATCGAGCAGGTGCTGCTGAACCTGTTCAAGAACGCCGCCCAGGCCATGCACCTGCGCGGCGACAGGCCCGACCCGCCGCGCATCTCGGTAAGCCTGCGCCACGAGGGCGGCATGCTGCGTATCGACGTGGCCGACAACGGCCCCGGCATGGAAGAGGACGTGCGGCGCAGGGTTTTCGAACCGTTCTTCACTACCAAGAGCGTGGGCGAGGGGACGGGGCTGGGGCTTTCGGTGTCCTACTTCATCATCACCACCAACCACGGCGGCACCTTTACCGTGGAATCCGAACCGGGCCGGGGCACCGTGTTCACCCTGCGGCTGCCGGTGGATCAGCGCCACGTGACCACCTAGGGCGTATCGTCCTGCGAGCCGCATCCTCCCGCCCTTTTTGACGCCGCGCCGCACGCGCGGCGTTTTTGCGTGATGCCGCCCGCCCGTCTGCCCCCGGCCCACCACCAGCCAGCCATCAGCCAGCCCCTGCCCGGCGCGTTACCCCCGGTCCCCCTGCTGCCAGAAGGCCGCAGCACTGCGCCCCCCAACGCGTTTGTCCTTGCCATGTCCTGCAAATGTTTCTACATGTTTCCGCTCGGCACTGCACGATGTGGACAAGGGCGGCCAACAGCCGCCCGCCTTTGGCGCGCGAGGGAACGCGGCCCGGTAACGGGCGGCGTGCGCGCCGGGTTGTCGCACGGCCATTTCGGGCCGCATGCATATCGGAGGCACTGTGTTCCGTGTTCTTCTGGCCGCGCTGCTCTGCGTCGCGGCATGGTCCCCTTTTGCCGAAGCCGCAGGCTTCGCCATGTACGAATTCAGCGCGCGGGGCAACGCGCTGGGCGGCGCCATGACGGCGCGCCGGGCCGACCCTTCGTCCATCGCCTTCAACCCCGCCCTGGTCACCCAGCTGGAGGGCACGCAAACCCTGGCCGGGGTCACCGTGGTGGCGCCGCAGGTGTCCGTGGACGTCAACGGCGACACCACCGACGCGGAATCCAACATGTGGACCATTCCGCATGCTTACGCCACCACCCGGATCAACGACAACCTGTTCCTGGGCGTGGGCACCTTCTCGCGCTTCGGCCTGGGCACGGAGTACCCGTCCGGCTGGGTGGGCCGCACCGAATTGCAGTCGGTGAACATCCAGTCCATGTCGGTGAACCCGGTGCTGGGCGTGCGCCACGGCGATTTCGCATTCGGCTTCGGCGTCGAGGCCATGTGGTTCGAATACGACCAGAAGCAGGCCACCGCCGTGGGCGCCACGGACATCGACGGCAGGGTCAAGGGCGACTCGACCGGCTTCGGCCTGAACGGCGGCGCCTGGTGGAAGGCCACAGACAGCGTGGCACTGGGGGCCAGCTTCCGCACGCCCATCAAGCAGAACCTGGAAGGCCGGGCGACCTTCGACAAGAACGGGGCGACGGTTCCCGCGTCCTTGTTCAGGGATACCGATGCAGAGGGGTCCGTGACCCTGCCCGGCGAAGTGCGCGTGGGCGTGGCGTGGGAGCCGGACGACCGCTGGAGCGTGGCCCTGGACGTGACCCGCACCTTCTGGAGCAGCTACGACGAACTGCGCATCGGCTACGGCGATCCGCTGGCCCCCGGCGTGACCGAAAGCGTGAAGACCACCGAATGGCGCGACGTGTGGCGGCTGGGCCTTGGCGTGGAGTACCGCCTGACCGATATGGTGGACCTGCGCGCGGGGTACGTCTACGACTGCGAGCCCGTGAACCCCGACCATCTCGACTTCCTGGTGCCCGCCAACGACCGCCAGTTGTACAGCGTGGGCGTGGGCCTGCACGACGGGCCGTGGCGGGTGGATGTTTCGTACACCTACCTGTGGATCAAGGGCCGTGACGGCGAGGTGCGCAGCGATGACGGCACCATCTACGACGTGCGCTTCCATGATGGGGATGCGCATTTGCTCGGCCTTTCCGCTGGCTGGGAATTCTAGGCGGCGCCGACACAAGGGCCTTTTTGTTTCTGCCGTCGTCAGACCGCCTTTTCATTCCGGTCGAGTACGAAAAGAGTACACTCCCTTCATGAAAAGCCGGTCTTCCTCGGCAGAAAGCAAAAAATCCTCTTGTGTCGACACCGCCTTCCGCGGTGTGCTTTAGCGGTGCTGGTTTTAAATACGTTCGGAAATGAAAAGGGGAGGAACCTCGCGGTTCCTCCCCTTTGTCGTGTCTTGTCATGTCGAGGGGCAAGGGGCCGATTGCAGCCCGAGCCTAGATCAGCTTGTCGAAGATCAGCTTGTACGTGGACCGGATGTGCAGGGCCAGGCGCAGGCGCAGTGCCTTGGCCTCGGCATCGCCCAGCGACAGCAGGGACACCAGGTGGTGGGCCGCCTCGGAGAAGTCGGCATCGCCCTTGTGTTCCAGCATGCCCACGTAGCCGCGCACCTTTTCGGTCAGCGCGGCGGTCTCCCTTTTGGCGGCATTGCGCGTGGGCGTCTGCTGAAAGCGTTCCAGGAACGTTTCGAAGATCACCTCGAAGTCGTCCGGGAACGACCTGCGCAAGGCCAGCCGCCACAGGGCGATGAACAGGGCCCGCAGATCCTGCAACGCGCGTTTGCGCCGCATGAACTGCATGCGTCCGATGCCCATGGCGTCGATTTCCGGCGTGAAGTCGAAGGAATCGAGCAGGGCGGCGAAGTTGTCTATGACTTCGTCGACGGTATAGGCGGGCGATGTGCTCATGCCCGGCAGCGGCCCGGCGCTCATTCGGCGTCGGCCTCCGCGTGGTGTGCCGTACCGGCATCCGTGCCTTCGGGCCCAGCCCCGGCGGGCTTTTTGCGGCGGCGGCGCCTGCGGCGTTTGGCGGGCGTGGCCGCGTTGCCGGAGGCAGCGTCATCGGTTTCGTTTCCGCCGGGCTGTTCGTCGAAGTCATCGTCGAACTCGTCGTCGAACGCGCCGTCGCCTTTCAGGGCCTCGGTCAGCATGGGCTGTACCGGTGCCGGTGCGGCCTTGGGGGCTGCCTTGGGCTTTGCGGCGGCCTTGCCCCTGGGCGGGGCAGACTGCGAGGGCTGGCCAGATTGGGCCTGCGCCTTGGCCCCGGAGGGCAGCCGCTGGCCGAACACGCTGCCTGTCGCCGGAGAGGAGCCGCGCACGTCGTCCAGGCGGTCGTCGTCGCTCAGGTAGTCTTCCAGCAGCAGGGGCATGCCGTCGTCTTCGTCCTCTTCCCGTTCGGGGGCCTTGGCGCGGGGGGTGCTCCCGGTCGCGGCCTTGCCTGCTGACGCGGGCTTGCCCTTTTCGGGGCTGGCGGCTTCGGCCTTGCCCCTGCCGCGGCGTGCACCGCTCGGAAGA
>NZ_VRYY01000810.1 GCF_015731765.1 Nitratidesulfovibrio oxamicus | reverse complement strand
GGCCGAGGAACTGCGCCGCGCCGCGCCGGAACAGGCCCTGGCCGCACGCACCGGCGACTTCGAATTCGCCCTGTTCGTGCCTGCGGGCACGTCCGGCGGCTGCCGCAAGCTGGCCGTGGACATGGTGCGCCGCCTGCGCGGGGTGACCATCACCTGCGGGCTCACCGACGAGCCGGTGGGGGTGACCGTTTCCGCCGGATTCGCAGTCTACCCTCAGGACATGGAGGGCGCGGCCTTTGCCCGCGACCATGGCGAGCAGGCCCGGGTGCTGCTGCGCAAGGCCCGCCTGGCCGCCGCCGTGGCCGTGGAGGCTGCCGCCCTGTCCGTCGGGGACGGTGACGGCAAGGGAGGCGATGCCGCGCCCGGCGTGCCGGTGATGGGCTTTTCGCGCATTCTGGCCGAAGGGGGCCGGGTGCTGGAAACCCTGCCCCTGTCGCGGGTGGTGGTGAGCCTTGGCGGCAACATGAACGCCCGCGAAGGGCAGCGCTTTTCCGTATGGTCGGTGGCCTACCCCGTGCGCGGCGGCTCGCAGGAGCCGCGCCAGCCCCTGTACAAGGGCGAGGTGGTGCTGATGGAGGTGCGCGACAACACCTCGCTGGCCGAAATCATGCACGTGGGCGACCCCACCTGGCCGGTGGAGCCCGGTGACCGGCTGACCCTGCTGCCCGAGGAAAAGGGGGTCACCGTGCGCGACGGCGGCGGAGAAGCGCCACGCACCGATCCGCTGACCGGGCTGTTCCGCCACGGCGACTTCCTGGCCCGCTGGAGCGCCGAACGCGAACGCTGCGACGCCTTTGCCCTGGCGCTCATCCGCCTGTCGGACGAAGGTCGCGAGCCGGAAGGCCGCGCCGCACATCCGGAACAGCTCATGGCCGAGGCGGCGCAACTGTGCCGCGACCTGCTGGGTCAGCAGGCCCTCGGCGGGCGCTACGGCCTGAACAGCCTGATCTTCTTCCACCCCGGCATGACGGCTGATGGAACGGAGGGAGCAAAAGGGGCGCGGGAAACCTACGCAGCACTGTGCGACGAACTGGAACGCCGCCTGCGCATCGGGGCGGCCGTGGGGGTGGCCTGCCATCCGTATCTCAGCTACCGCAAGGCCGACGCGCTGGAAAACTGCCTGAAGGCCCTGGAATACGCCATGCTGCTGCCCGCGCCGCGCGTGGGCGTGCTGGATTCCCTGGCGCTGAACATCAGCGCGGACAAGCGCTACAGCCTGGGCGACACCTTCGGGGCCATCGAGGAATACAAGCTGGCCCTGCTGGCGGACGAAGGCAACACCATGGCCTGGAACTCGCTGGGGGTGTGCATGGCCGGGCTGGGACGGCATTCCGAGGCGCGGCGCCACTTCGGCGAGGCACTGGCGCGCAAGCCCGGCGACCCCATGGCCCTGTACAACCTGGGCACGGTGTGCCAGTCCGAGGGCGAAACGGCGGAAGCGCGCGACTGCTTCCGCAAGTGCCTGCGCAACGCGCCGGGGCACGTCTACGCCCTGATCCGCCTGGGGCAGTTGGCCGAAGGCGAGAAGCGTTTCGCCCAGGCCCGGCAGTACTACACCAAGGCCGCGAAGCTGGATGGCGGCGCGGAGCTGACCTGCCGCCACCTGGCCCGGCTGTGCATGCGCCAGGGCCGTCCGGACGAGGCCCGCGAACACCTGCACGAGGCGCTGCTGCACAACCCGCAGGACGCCATCGCCCTGCAACTCATGGCCCGGCTGTACCTGGACGGCGGCGAAGACCCGGAAATCGCGGAAGTGATGGCCCGGCAGAGCGTGGCCCTGCGGCCTGACCTGAAGCAGGGCTGGCTGGAACTGGCCCGCGCCCTGCAGGTGCGCGGTCGCGACCATGACGCCCGCGAGGCCTTGCTGCGCGCCGGGGAGCGCTGAGCGAAAGCAATCTGCCGCATCGGTGGCGGACTGTGGCGGGCTGTCGCGGGGCAGCATCCGGCAGTATCGCATCGGGAAGCCCCGCAGTTCGCATAGAGACGAGGCAGGAAATGTCGCCGACATGGCCGAAGCATGGCCTGCGCCGGCATGCCTGCCCCGGTCGTCCGGCCGAGCGGAAACCCGCCCGGAATGGCCGCGCGGTCGGCTGGGCGGCAGACTCTTTCGCCACGCGGCGGCCTGCGTCATTGCGTGCCTCTTGCGCCCTGCCAATTGATTGGGTACTCTTTCAACGTGAGGAACCCGATGCCCGGAACGCCACGGTCGTTCCCCCCTGCCTCACCGCAACCGCAACGGCCTGCGTGGCCGAGCGTGGCCGCAGCCCGTCCCCCCTACCCCGCCGGTGCCACGACCGGCTCCCCCCGATCAGACACATGGACCCCGCTCCCCCACCACCAGAGCCGCACGCGCGGCACATCGCCTGGAACGGCCTGAGCCTGTCCGTTCCGTACGACTGGCAGCCACACGCTGTGGAACTCCATTTCCTGTCGCTGGCCCGACACGGTCGCGCCACCCTGGAGTGCGCCTGGGGGCCCGACCCCGCCGAATTTTCCATCCCGCGCCGCCGTGCGGCACTGGAACGCCAGAACCGGCGTCTGCCCGGCTTCACCGCGGACCCGCGCCGGGTGCCCGCCCGCTGGGCACAGGTGCTGGCCACGCTGCGCCCCCGGCTGACCTACGTGCCCTTTTCCTGGCACGGGGGCTGCGGGGCGCTGTGCCATGATGACGAAGCCCGCTGCATCATCGAGGTGCGCTTTCCGGCGGGGCCTGCGATGGCCCAGGCTGGTCGCAATGCCCCGACTGGTCGTGATGTCCCCGAAGGGCATGGCGGTCCCGGGGGCCATGACGTTCCGGGCATGCATGGCGTCAGGGACACCGAAGCCTCCGACGCCCCCCCCATTACCCGGTTGCATGCCCCGCAACCCGACGAGGCCGCCCTGCTGGAAGCGGCGGCGGTGCTGTCCTCGCTGCGCCTGCACCCCCGGCACGAGGCGGTGCCCTTCCGGCTGCACGATCTGGAGCTTTCCGCACCCGCAGGGTTTGCCCTGCGCGACTTCACCTTTCGACCGGGGCTGTGCGCCCTGCACTTTCGCCGGGGGGCGGACACCCTGTCCGTGGAGCGGCTTTCACCCGCCAACGTGGTGCTGCAGGGGCTGCCCCTGCGCCACTGGGCAGCCCGCCGGGCAGGGCTGGACACCCGTGAGGTGCATGCGCGCTCGCCCCACTGCCGACCGCCCCGCACCCGTGAAACGGCCTTCTGGCAACGTACGGACCGAAGACCATTGTTCGGAGCCCTGCCGGTATTGCGCCGCCTGTCGCGCGGCGCCATCCACGAGGAAGGTGCGGCATGGCTGGTCGGCGACGAAAACAAGCTGATGGCGGTCTGCCTGTGCAGTACCGGAGGCCCGGCCCCGGAGACCATGGCAGCCCTGTGCGCCAGCCTGCGCCTTATCGTGACGGACTGACGCCCGGCTCCCCCCTCCACCACCTGCGGCATCCTGCCGTCAGCCCCTCCGCGCACCCATGCGCAAAAATGCCGGGGCGGCGCACAGGGTATCCCCCTGCCCGCCGCCGCAGCATGCCGCATCATCACGCCATTTCGGCGCCTCTCGCGTTCAGTCCGGCTTGCACCTGTCCGGCTTGCACCTGTCCCGTCCGCGAATGGCCGGGCTGCAAGTGGCCGGGCTGCAAGTGTCCCACCCGCAAGTGTCCGGGCCCGTCTAATAAACCTTCCGCGTGGAAAACCCCGTCCCCAGTACGTTGAAGGTATTCTCCACGATCATGAAGGCATTGGGATCATGCCGGAACACCGTTTCTTCCAGCCGCTTCAGCTGATAGTTCTGCACCACGGTCATCAGCACCTGCTTGTCCCGCCCGGTAAAGGCACCCTTGCCCTGCAGGAATGTTGCACCCCTGTGCAGGTGTTGCAATATCTCCGCTGCGATGCATTCCGCGCATTCCGAGATGATGAACACCATCTTGCGCTGGTTGAACAGCGAATGCACGTAGTCCATCACCTGCGAATACGTGTACACCAGAATGACGGAATAGAGCACCATGTCCACATCCAGCGTGGCCAGGCCAACCATGAACAGCACGAAATTGTAGAGAAAGCTCACCTGCCCCACGCGCATTCCCCAACGCTGGTGCAGTATGATGGCGATGATGGTCATGCCGCCTTCGCTGCCCAGCGAACGCAGCACGATGCCAAGGCCCGCCCCGCACACCGTGCCCGCCGCCACCGCCGCCAGCAGCGGATTGGTGATGTGCGCCTGCCAGGTGATGAACTGGGCGGCGATGGTGGTCACCGCCGTTCCATACAGGCTGTACAGGAAGAAACGGCGGCTCACGAACAGCCAGCCCAGCACGAAGATGGGCAGGTTGAGCAGCAGGTACCACAGGGCGGGCGACAGCACGCCCGTGGCATAGTAGATGTAAATGCCCGTGCCGAAGATGCCGCCGGAAATGAACCCGTGCGGCACTGCGATGGCGTTCATGCCCAGCGAGAACAACGTGCCCCCGATGGTCAGCAGCGCCAGGTTCCACCAAACGGTCATGCTGACGTTGCGCAATTCCCTTTCGAACATCTGCGTCCCCTGTTGCTCTCCGCCGGAATAGGCGGCGCTGCGCTCGATTGTCTGGTTGCCGGGCAGACGCGCCGCCACTGCGCGTCGTGATCGCATGTGCGGGCCGCATGTGCCGGGCTGCAGGTGCCCAACTGCACAGACAGGCCATCCGCGCTGCAGCCAACGCATAGCAGCCGGATCTGGCCGAAAACTGCCGGACACGGCAAATTCGGCGCTGTTACCGCTGACGGACACCCGGCGGGGAGTTGTGCTCCACCCGGAAACAGGTATAGAATGGTTCCAACAGGATACCCCAAACCATCAACGCACACCATCCGCCACGCAGGAGGATTTACCCCATGCTCATTCGCGAATGGATGACCAAGGATGTCATCACCATAACGCCCGATACGTCAATGATGAAGGCCTCCAAGATCCTCAAGGAAAACCGCATCCGCCGCCTGCCCGTGGTGGACGCCGAAGGCCGCCTGATCGGCATCGTCTCCGACCGGGACATCAAGGAAGCCTCACCCTCCAAGGCCACAACGCTCGACATGCACGAGTTGTACTATCTGCTTTCCGAAATCAAGGTCAAAGACATCATGACGCGCGACCCGTTCACGGTGCGCGCCGATGACACGGTGGAAACCGTGGCCCTGAACATGATCGAAAAGCGCATCGGCGGCCTGCCCGTCATTGACGACGCGGGCAAGCTGGTGGGCATCATTTCCGACAGCGACGTGTTCAAGGTGCTCATCACCATCACCGGTGTGCGCCATGGCGGCGTGCAATTCGCCTTTGAACTGGAGAACACCCCCGGCACGCTGAAACCCATCGTGGACACCCTGCGCGAACACAACGCGCGCATCATCTCCATCCTCACCTCCATGGACGATTCCAGCGGCCCCACCCGCCGGGTGTACATCCGCATCCTGCCCATGGACCGCGCCGAGGAAAACCGTATCATCGAGGCGGTAAAGAGCCGTTTCTCGCTCATGTACTGGGCGCGCGACAACGTGCATCCTGCCTAACGAGCACCCGGGGGGGGCCTTGCAATCCGGCTGCTGCTCCGTGCCCGCCGCTCTCCCGCCCCGCCTCCCTGAACCGCACACGGCCCGCACCTACAGGTGCGGGCCGTTTTCGTGCCAGTTACCCGAAACGAGCTCCTTCTTTCCGATTCCGAAAAAAAGAACCGGGGGCCTTGCGGCCCCCGGCGGGGTGTGCGGTTTCAGGCAGGGTAAGGCTTAGAACTCGTAGATGAAGTTGAAGACCATCTTCTTGGCGTCGGAGTAGTCGTCCGAACCCCAGGTGTCTTCATCCATGTCGAGCTTGATCCAGCCCAGTTCGACCACGAGGGAAAGGTTCTCGTAGATCTTGTAGGTGGTGTCGAAGTTCACTTCGATGGCGCTGTCTTCGTCGGTCAGGAACACGAAGGTGTTGCCGGGAGCGAAAGCAGTAGCCATGGTGGTGGGGTTGTTCTTGATGACGTCGGCATCGTTGGTGCCCTGCATGTAGACCACGCGGAACACGTGCGACAGGTTCTCCATGAAGGAGATGTCGGCCAGCTGCAGGCCCAGGGCCCAAGAGCCGGCGCCGTTAAGACCGAAGTAGGTGTCCTGGCGGTACACGGAACCGGGGAAGCCGAAGCTGGTCACGCCCCAACCGGTGGGGGAGATGGAAGGCATGCGTTCGGAACCGTCGGACAGGTCGTCGTCTTCACCAGAGCCGTACCAGGCCAGGATGCCGGGGGTGACCATGTCGAGCTTGTACTCGGCAAGGGCGGCAACCAGCCAGCCAGCGCGTTCGGCGGACTCGGCGTCGTCGTCGGCGGTCTTGGAGCCGTACACGGCGTCAAGCTTCAGGGAGAAGGGCGAGAAGGCGCTCATTTCGAAGGACACGCCGCCCCACCAGGCGCTGTAGGAGTCGGAGCGGCTGTCGATGGCGGGATTGGCGCCACCACCAAACTCGGCCATGCTCAGCATGCCGGAGAGAAACTCGGTGCCACCGTTGGTGGAACCGGTGAAGCCAGCGTCCTTGCCCACGGAAGCGTACACGCCGTAGGGGGTGACCTTGAAGCCGTCCAGGGTCACGGGCACGATCAGGGCGAACACGTCGGCTTCGTCGAAGCCATTCTTGCCGTCGGTAGTGCCACCATTCGCATCAGCGGGACGAGCCCACAGGGCGGTCACGCCGACGGTGTCGTTGATGGCGTAGGACAGGGTAAGACCAGCCACGTCGTCATCGAACACGGGCGAGGAAGGCGCAACGGCGCCGGGCAGGGACAGACCCTGGATACCCATGCGGACCTTCAGGTCGGTGTTGGGCACGATCCAGTCGATGTACGAACGACGCACTTCGACGGTGCGACCATCGGCGCCCAGGGCGCCGCCCTGGTCGGAGGTGCCGGTGCCAGCGCGGCCCCACACCGTGTTGCCGATTTCGAAGAACACGACACCCTTCAGGGATTCGCTGGCGATGATGTCGATCTGGGTGCGGAAGCGCTGGCTGGCGGAGAAGTCGTCGTCGCTGTTGCCGTCGTCATCGGCAGAGGTGTAGTCGCCGTTGTCCAGCCACGAAAAATCGAACGCCCACGCGCCCTTGGCCTTGATGTCGGCGGCCTGGGCAGCGGAGAAGGCGCCCAGCACCAGCGCGAAGGCCAGCATCAGGGTAGCAAAACGTTTCATGGAGTCTCCTTCCTTCTTTGCTGTTGGGGTTGCCTGAAACCACTCGCACTTCGTACCCGAAGTTTAAAATTTTGGCAACAATCGTGCGTCAGGCCCTTTTCCCCCGCTGCCAAGCCCCTTTTTCATACGACAAAAATGGCAACAGCAATTCTGCATAGTCCAGCACGCGCCTGCCCCACCCCATTGCCACAGGGGCACGCCCCTCCGCGCCTCCCCACCAGACACAGCCGGTTCCGCCTGCATGTAACGCATCTTCACATTCGACCCCACCTGCCAGGGATTCCTTACTGTACACAACAAAAAGCCCCGCGCAGAGCGCGGGGCTTTCCGCATACAAAAAGGGGAGGCCTCGCGGCCTCCCCTCGGGATGCGTCAGGAACACTGCGCCTTAGAAGCTGTACTTCAGGTTGAAGCCGAGCTTCCAGGCATCGCTGAAGTCGTCGTTGTTCCAGGTGTCTTCGTCGACGTCGAGCTTGATGTAGCCCATTTCGACGATGAGGTCCAGGTTGTCGTAGATCTTGTAGAAGTGATCGAAGTTCACTTCGATGGCGCTGTCCTTGTCGGTCAGGTACAGGCCGTTCCAAGCAGCACCAGCAGCGTCCGTGGGACGCAGGGCGGCGCCAGCGCCAACCATATCTTCGTCGTTGGTGCCTTCCATGTACGCAACACGCAGGGTGTGCTTCAGGTTTTCAACGAAGGTGATGTTGGCCAACTGCACGCCAACGCCCCACAGACCCGTACCGCTGACAGACAGCATCGAGTCGGCGGCGATGGGGGCGCCGACCTTGTCCATACCAAAGGAGGTGGGACCGAAGTCGGGCGAGATGTAGGGCATGCGCTCGGAACCGTTGGTGTCGTCGTCGTCGTCACCGCTGGCGTACCAGGCGAAGATGCCGGGGGTCATCATGTCCATCTTGTAGTCCACGGCGCCGATGACCAGCCAGCCGGAACGGTCGGATTCTTCGTCGTCGCCGTCAACGGAGCCGTACATGGCGTCCAGCTTGACGGACAGGGGCGAGAACATGGACACTTCGAAGGAAGCGCCACCCCACCAGGCGGTGGTTTCTTCGGCCAGGCCGTAACCGATGGAGGTCAGCCCGTAGCCAGCCTGGTTGCGCGAGGCGCCATTGCCGGTGGCGAGGCTTACGTCTTCACCGATGGAGCCGAACATCGCCCAGGGGGTGATCTTCGCGCCGTCGAGGGACACGGGCAGGATGGCGCCGAACAGGTCGAGTTCGTCGTGCTTGGTGTTGCCGGTGCCAGCAGAGTCATCGGCGTTGGTGTCGTACGGACGGGCCCAGAAGCCGGTCAGGCTGACCATGTCGTTGAACTTGTACGACAGGGTAAGGGCGGCCACGTCGTCGTCGAGGACCGGGGAACCGGCCACGGCGCCGGGCAGGGCCAGGCCCTGGATGCCCATGCGGACCATCAGGTCGGTGTTGGGCACGGTCCAGTCGATGTACGAACGCTTCACTTCAACAGTGCGGCCGTCGGCGCCAAGGGCACCGCCCTGGTCGGTGGAACCGGCGCGACCCCAGAAGGTGTCGCCCATTTCGAAGAACACCACGCCGCGCAGGTTTTCGCTGGCGATGATGTCGATCTGGGTGCGCAGACGCTGCAGGGCACCGAAGTCGTCTTCGCTGTTGCCGTCCTGGTCACCATCCTGGAAATCGGTGTTGTCCAGCCACTGGAACGCGAAATCCCACTGGCCCTTCACCTTGATGTCGGCGGCCGAGGCGCCGGCGACGGAGCCGAGCACCAGCATGGCGGCGAGCATCAGAGTAACGATGCGCTTCATTGTTTTCCCTTCCTTCCTTTGCGGTTCAAGTGCGATGTTCCTGACGCGGGAACACAAGGTTCGGAGTGCAAATTACTCCACCCGGAAAACCTTGGCAAGTGCCGGTGTAAAATTTTTTTTACGGTAGAGGATTTTTGTCCAACGCCGCAGAAAATCGTCACGTTGCCCGGCCAGCCCCCGTCTGCCCTTGACGCACGCGAACCGATGAGGGAGACCGGAACGCGGCGACGCGCCCCTCCACCCATCGCTTGCGCACGTCCCGCCACCCGAAAGTCACGCTTTTGACACATGGCACCGCCCGGCGGGCCGCCCCATTTCCGCATGCAAAAGCCCGTCATGTCGAGCATTCCCGATACACCCGGCGTCTATCTGTACAAGGACGCCGCCGGGCGCATCCTGTACGTGGGCAAGGCCAAGCACCTGCGCAGACGCATCGCGTCCTATTTCCGCGAGGCCGCCGAAGGCGCCCCGCCGCCCCAGACGCCCAAGACGCTGGCCATGCTGCGCCAGGCCGAACGGCTGGACACCCTCAGCACCACCACCGAAAAGGAGGCGCTGCTGCTGGAGGCCAGCCTTATCAAGAAGCACCGGCCCCGCTACAACATCGTGTTGCGCGACGACAAGCAGTACGTGCTTTTTCGCCTGCAAAAGAAGCATCCCTACCCGCGTCTCGACATCGTGCGCGCCGTGCGCCGCGACGGCGCCCAGTACTACGGCCCGTTCACCTCCGCCGGGGCGGCCCGCGCCACGTGGAAGGCCATCCACCGCGCCTTTCCCCTGCGACGCTGCACGGACCGGGCGCTGCAAAACAGGGTGCGCCCCTGCCTGTATCACTTCATAGGGCAGTGCCTTGCCCCGTGCGTGTTCGACGTGCCGCAGGACGAGTACGCCGCGCTGGTGCAGCGGGTGGAAATGCTGCTCTCTGGCCGCTCGGATGAACTGGTGGGGCAGTTGCGCGCGGAGATGGAAACCGCCTCCGGGGCGCTGGAATTCGAACGGGCCGCCGAACTGCGCGACCAGATCCGCGCCGTGGAACGCACCGTTGAGCGCCAGGCCGCCGTGCTGCCGGGCGGAGGCGACCTGGACGTGGTGGGCATCGTGGATACCGGCGGCGGGCTGGGCCTTGGCGTGCTGTTCGTACGGCAGGGAACGGTGCTGGATGGCCGTGCCTTCCTGTGGCCGGGCCTTGGCTTCGAGGAGGCCCCGGAACTGCTGCTGAGCTTCCTGGGGCAATTCTACGGGCCGCATTCGGCCATACCCGCGCGCATCGTGGTGCCGTGGCTGCCTGTGACCGAAGCGACGGAAGGGGCGGAAGGCAATGCGGACGCCGGAACCGCTCCGCCCACGCCTGCACCGGATGGACCCGAGGGGGAAGCCGAATCACCCGTATCCGGAGAATCAGCCGATTCGGGGGTATCGGGAACGCTGGACGCGTCGGAAGGGCAGGACGCGGCGGGCATTGCGCCCCTCGCAGTTGGGCGTCATGCTTCCCCGCCCTCGGCCGCGCCCCTCGCCCCCCAGGCCGCCACGGACATGAGCCTGCGCGCCATAGAGGAAACCCTGGCCGACCTGCGCGGCGGGCCGGTGCGCATCGTGGCGCCCCGCTC
>NZ_VRYY01000809.1 GCF_015731765.1 Nitratidesulfovibrio oxamicus | reverse complement strand
CCAGCGCGGCCAGCCGCGCCCCGTCGCCACCCAACCGCCGCACGGCGGCGGCCTGCGCCAACACCTTGGCCCGCACCAGTTGCCGCCACAGCCGCTTGCGTGTGGGCAGGGTCAGGTCCGCCTGCCGTCGAAACCGCTCCGCCTGCACGCTGTTATCCGTCAGCGGCAGCAGCATGCCCACGGGCTGATGCCTGGCATCGCAGCAGATGAACGGCACCCCGGCACCGGCCAACCCCGCCAGCACCGCCTGAGTGTAGGTAACGCCGGGGCAGGAAACCACCACCGCCCCCAGATTATTCAGGGGCACCGTTTCCTTGCTGTTGCCCACCTCCACCACCAACAGGGAATTGCCCACCGAAAGCCGAGCAGGCATGGACGCGATGTCCAGAATGCGGTCAATCACGGCAGGGCACCACCGTGCCCAAGGGGGTGATGACCACCTTCTCGCAGCCGCCTTGCTGCAATTGCTTCAGGCTAAGCTTGAAGAATCCGCCCTCTCTCTTTTTGCCTATTTCCTTTTTCGGGCGTGCGTCTTGAAGACGTACGGCCTCCACCTTCAAAACCCCTTGTTCCGTGTACACGGAACGCACCCGCAGGTACTCGTCCCGCCCGTCCACGCGCACTCGAATGCATTCGCCCGAACTCAGCGTGAACAGAAAGCGCGCCCCCTCCGGCCCCTGCCTGTCCACGACCGGCCCGCCTTCTTCCTTCTTCCATGCCTCCTTGCGCTGCATGGCCTCCAGCAGGCTGACCACACCGGGGCATACCCATTCCTCGCCCTTCTTGCCCGGCACGGTATACACCGGGGCGTGATGGTTGCTGGCCGTCTGGCATAGCCTGCCGTCCTTCCCCACGGGCACCGGGGTGCCCGTCTGGAGCACCCGTACGGAACGGACGGGCGAGGGGCTGTCGTCATCATCGCGCCGGGGCACGCTGCCCGTCAGCAGCAGGGCCACGCTGGGGGCAAGGCCGGGGTCCAGCAGTTTGTCGGCAAAGGTATTGGCCGCATCCAGCCCTACGGGCTTGCCCTTGCCCACGTCCTCCAACCGCTTGCGCACGGCATAGCCCACTGCGCCGTCAGGCAGTTCGCGGCGGGCGTAGATGGTCTCGTTATGCAACGCACCCCGCACCCGGCGCGACACCCGGTGCGACGGCAAAATGGACAGCACCACATTGTCCGCCTGCTCCATGAAACCCTCGAACGGCAACGGCACCATGTCGCGCGGCACAAGCCGGTTCACCCGGCCCGCCTCCGCCTGCGCGGCGGCGCGCTGCAACGACTGCACCATGCCCCGGCTTGTCGCGGCCACGGCTATGGCGTCCACCGCGTGGTGGCGATGATCGCCACGATTCTTGCCGCCGTCTCCCAGCAGCCTGTTAAGGCCCCACAAGCCGCGCAGCATTGCCGTAATCCCCCCACGGCTGGCCTGCACATGGCGGTTGGCCTGCGGCCCGTAGAGCAGCCCCAGATACTTGCAGGCCAGAACCGAGGCATGGCGGGTGTCGTTCAACTGGCGCGCGGCGAAGTCTTCCCACTCCTGCATGGTGGGCGCGCGGAACCGGGCCAGCTTGGCCCGGCACGTGGCGGCATCGCCCTGAAAGGCCTCCACACGCCGCAGGATGGCGTCCATGCGTTCCGGGTCTGCCGGATAGGCCTCGTGCGGGGTGCGCCCGCGCTTGTGTTCGCGGTTTTCGCGTGCATGGCACAGGGTCTTGTTCAGAAAACTGTCATCAAAGCAGCGGCTGTAGGGCAGAATATGTTCCACATCGAACTGCGGGTGCGGACCGAACAGGTCGTTCCACCCGATCATGCGCCCCGTGTAGGGGCACTGCCAACCGCATTCTTCGGCCAGCAACAGCTTTTCCACGTCGCTGCGGCGGGGTGTGGCGATGCGCGCGTTGCCAGCGTCCGGCGACATCAGCCGTTCGGCCATCTTTTCCCGTTGTGATTCCTGCTTTCTGTTTCGCGCGCTGTAGTCCGTCCGCTCCTTGCGCGATCGCTTCATGTCGCGCGCCAGTTCCACGCGGATGGCCACCGGTTTGCCATGCTCGCGCACGATGGCGTTAACCACCTTGCGCAGTTCGGTAAGACAGCGCAGCACCACGGGATTGCGCAGCGTGGACATGGCGTCCAGCGCGGGCGGCAAGGTTTCCTGCGGGGCATCGCCATAGCGGGGCGGGTACAGGCGCGGGCGCACCGTGCCGTACGACTCGCCCGCGCGCATGGCGGGCAACAGCGTACGCAACGCTTTCAGACTGTGGCTGGCATAGCCTTTTTCAGGCAACGGCCTTGCGAACTGCACGGCCTTTTCCACGCTGAGCCCCCATGCCCTGCGCCCCCGCCCACTCAAGGCGCGGGCATCATCCATGCTGATGATGTCGTGCAGGATTGCGGCGCGCTTTTCCGGAGAAAATTCATCCCAGACATCTCCGAACACCGCGTGCATGCGGGCATTCACCCGGTGCCCGAACAATTTCTTTTCGCCGCCTTCCTCAAGGTTGAACCGGCTGCCCTGCGGCAGCCCCAGCAGCTTGCGCATGGCCGGAAAGGTCATGGAATCCACCCGCAGCATGGCATCGCGCAGCCGCGCATAGTGTTCCGGGTTGTCCGCCAGCCTGTGCGGCACAAGCTGTTTGTCGTACCATACAAGGTCATTCAACCGCTGGAGCAGGCGGAATTCCTGCGCCTCGTCCGCATATTTGGGCGCGCGCCGTTCGCCGGGTTCCAACTCGCAGAACCCCACAAGATTTGCCTGTACCTTCAAGGGACGCTGGTAGAAAATGGCATCGCACAGGGCGTTGCGGGCGGCCTCGCGCAGATGCGCCGGGTACGGCGCGGGGTGCAGGGCGCGCTGGCGTTCCCACAGCAGGTCGAACTCCTGCGTCAGCATATCACGGCTGGTGTAACGCCCCCGGATGCGCGACACGGACGGCGCCAGTCCGGCAAGGTACTGACCAAGCGTTTCCGCACCGGCGGCATCCATTTCCGCCTGAAGGCCATTGATGGACGTCTTGACCTTGCCGAGTTCCTCGTCCTCTTCCGCCTCTGTGCGGCGGTTGCTGAGAAAGCCCCGCCGCTGTGCAAGCTGGTAGATAGCCCGTCCGAATTCGTGGGCGGAAAGCGGGCGGACCACCCCATCCGCGCGCAGGCGATAGGGAAAGACGTGCAGAAAGTCCGGGTCGCAAGACAGCCGCTCTGCCTCTGCGGGGGAGTTGGAGATGGCATGGCGGTTCAGCCACTGGCCCAGCAGTTCGGCATCCAGGGCGTTGAAAAACGCGTTGCGCGCGTCAGTGTCGCGCACGTTCCCCGGCGGCAGCAGACCGTATTTCTGCATGAGCACAAGAATGCGCTGGCGACGGCGGGCCTTGCGGCGGTGCTGCCTGCGCATCTGCCGGGCGGCGCGGCGGGCGGCGTTGGGGCTTTCTTCCTTGCCGCGCTGGAATTTGTCCATATCGCCCGCGCACCCCATCTCGAACAACCGCACCCCGGAACGCAGCACACCCACGGGTTCGCCGTCATCACCAGCGGCCAGCAACGCCCAACCGATGGATGCCACGCCAAGATCAAGCCCAAGAATGTAAGGAACCTGCTGCATGTCATTGCGCTCCTTTTCTTTACGAGTGTTGACGCTACGACAGAAAACGCATACAGGATAGTTGTCAAGTCACAACAAGGCTGCCTCTCCCTTCCCTGGAAGGTGACGCGCCGCAGGGTGTTGTTCGCAAGAACGGCCCCATGGCCCTCCCAGCGGGGGCCTTTTCATTTTCCGCCGTCAGCCGACGGCCTCGCCTTGACAAGGGGTATGGATTGGATACCTTTTTCATATGCTGTTCGAGTATGATCCCATAAAAAGCGACGCAAACAAGGCAAAGCACGGCATCGACTTCGAGGCCGCCAAGGCGCTGTGGGATGACCCGTACCTGATTGAAATTCCCAGCAAGGTAAGCGGCCCGGAGCCGCGCAGGCTGGCCATCGGAAATCTGGCGGGCCAGTGCTGGGCCGTCGTCATTACCGACCGGGGACAAGCCGTGCGCATCATATCCGTGCGACGGGCGAGAAAAGAGGAGGTGGCACTGTATGTCCAAGCAAATTTCCACTGAAGAATTCGACCGCCGCTTTGACGAGGGCGAGGACATCACCGCCTTTCTGGATACCAGCGCCATCCGCCATCCCAACCGCGAGAAGAAGACCGTCAACGTGGACTTTCCGCTGTGGATGGTGAACGCGCTGGACAAGGAGGCCAAGACCCTTGGCGTATCGCGGCAGGCACTTATCAAGACGGTGCTCGGCAGGCACTTGCAGGAACGCAAGGGCCAGTGAACCCGGCTCTGCGACGGGAGACGTGGAACGGCTGGGTACTTGCCCGTCGCCTCTTGGCCTCTCTCCATCCGCCTTATCCCAGAACGCCAAAAGGCCCGCCGTTTCCGGTGGGCCTCTTAATTTGACACGCACTACCCCCTAAAAGGGGGGCAAGTGAACGGCAGACGTTGGGCGCGCTTGCGAGACTTACGGATGGCGATTACAGTTCTGCATGGGGGGCACCCCTTAGGCAATCAACTTGCCCGGAAAAACTTGGGGCACCTGTCCCTGATGATACTGATCGGACCTGATCTGCTTCCGTCACCCGCAGGCGCATCACAAACGCTCCACACACCCTCCCAACTCTTGCTGCCAGCACACACATACTATAATCCCCTCCCCGTTAGCCGCCTGCATGCATTCGAGACAGACTGAGGGCAACAGACAAAAGACTCTGCACAGCACCTTTCAAACAATCATGCGATGACTGTTAGCAAGCGTACGCACCATATCCAGTGCCTGCCTCCTCTCATCCCACGGGGTAACACGATGAAATTCAGCCTGTTCAAAAAGCCTTTCTCCGTCCGTGAATACTGGAATAACCGCTACCTGAAGGGCGGCAACTCCGGCGACGGCTCTTACGGGCAGCTTGCCGCGTTCAAGGCCGACATTTTGAACGAATTCATCCGGACCCACAACATCACCTCCATCTCCGAATTCGGCTGCGGTGACGGCAATCAACTCAGCCTTATCGAAATAGGCCACTACACCGGGTATGACATCAGCGATGAAGCTGTTCGTATCTGCCGTCAAAAGTACGCAAATTCGCAATTTGAATTCCACAATGTGACCACATATGACGGCAGGAAGGCTGATATGGCACTTTCACTCGACGTCATATACCATCTTATTGACGATGAAATATACCACAACTACATGTCGCTGCTGTTCTCTGCATCCGACAAATTTGCCGGTATATACGCTTGGAACATCAACTGGCATCACGCCGAGCACGTCAAATCTCGCCGGTTTTTCAGCTGGATTTACGAACACGCACCGCAGTGGCAACTCGCCGCTTTCATTCCCAACAGATATCCGGATATTTCCAATTCCGACTTTTATTTCTTCAGCAGGCAGGCCTGATTCTGCAGGTGCCGGACCGAACCTATTCGCGCGTGCGACTGGCACTCCCTCGGGACACCAAAAGGCCCGCCATATCCGGCGGGCCTTCGCGTACTTTCTAACTCTCGCTTTTGCAGCCACCCGCCCCGCTACAATATGAAATCGTTCGACAGGAAATTCGACCGCCTGTCCCGGATGATGCTGGTCAGAATTTCCTTGTTGGCATCGCTGCCCTTGGCCGCCACCAGCGTGCGGATGGAGAAGCAGCGCAGCGCATCGCTGACCGAAAGGGTGCCCTCGGCGGAATCCTTGCGGCCGGTAAAGGGAAAGGTGTCCGGCCCGCGCTGGCACTGGCTGTTGATGTTCACCCGGCACACCTGGTTGACCATGGGGTCGATCAGCCGGGCCACGTCGTCCGGGTCGTTGCCGAAAATGCTCAGCTGCTGCCCGTACTGCGACCCCACCACGTAGCGCACCGGCGTTTCTATGTCCGTAAAGGGGATGACGGGTATCACCGGGCCAAACTGCTCTTCGTGGTACACGCGCATCTGCGGCGTGGCCGGGCAGACCACCGTGGGGTGGTACAGGGTTTCGGCGTGGGTGCCCCCGCCGCTGTTGGCCACCTTGCCGCCGTGCGCGGCGGCGTCCTGCACCAGGTCGTCCAGATAGGCGGACTTTCCGGGCACCGGCAGCGGGGTGATGCGCACCCCCTCGTCCCACGGCATGCCGATGCGCAGCTTGCGGATGCCCTCGTCCATGCGGGCCAGAAATTCGTCCAGCCGCTTCTGATGTACGAACAGCATCTTCAGCGCGGTGCAGCGCTGCCCGTTGAACGAAAACGAGCCTTGCAGCGCCTCGGCCACGGTCAGGTCCATGTCCGCGCAGTCCAGCACTATGCCCGCGTTCTTGGCGTCCAGCCCCAGCACGCAGCGCAACCGGTGCGGGTGCGGGTGGGCCAGGCGCAGCGCGTCCGCCGCCGTGCTGGACCCGATGAACGCCAGCACGTTGATGCGGCCCGACGCCATGATGGGCTTCACGATGCGCCGGTCGCCGTGCAGGATGTTGACCACCCCGACGGGAAAGGCATCGCGGAAGGCTTCCATCAGCGGCGAATACAGCAGCCGCCCCAGGCGCGGCGTTTTCACGATGACCGGGTTGCCCATGATCAGCGCGGGCATCAGCGTGCAGAAGGTTTCGTTCAGCGGGTAGTTGTACGGCCCCATGCACAGCACCGGCCCCAGCGGCGCGCGGCGGATCTGCGCGTAGATGCCTTTCTCTATGACGAAGCGCGACGAGGCGCGGTCCAGATCCTTCAGCGCGTCGATGGTGTCGCGCAGGTACTCCATGGTGCGGTCGAATTCGCCGCTGGCGTCCTGCCACGACTTGCAGATTTCCCACATCATGATGCGCACCACCTCGGTGCGCCGCGCCGCCATGCGCCGGGCAAAATCCTCCACGTGACGGATGCGCTCGGCCACGCCCATGGTGGGCCATGCGCCCATGCCATCGGCCCAGGCGCGGTCGGCGGCGTCCACGGCACGCAGGGCGGCGGCCTCGTCCAGAATGGGACAACTGCCCAGCAGGCGCGGGGCGAAGCCGCCCGCAGCGTCAACTTCCCCGATGGGCGAAAACACCTGCTGCATCTCGCCGGGCCATTCCTCCAGCTTGCCGTCGATGAGGCAGGTGCGCTGCTCTATGGGCGCGAAGGCGTGGGCGGCTTCCGGCAGGGGCTGCCCGGCCACGGGAAACAGGCCGCGCAGGCTTTCGGGGGTATGGGCGGCGGCAGGGCCAGATACAGGACCAGCTACAGGAGTGGACGGCTGGGACGACATGCGAAACTCCTTCATCCGGCGGCGGGCCGGGCTGTGGGATGGCGGCGATGGTTGCGGAACGGCGCGGGACTGGTCCAATCGGGCAGAATCGCGTCGAATCGGTCTGATGCGGATCAATCGAACAGGACCGGACTCGACCGGACTTGACCGAACGGGACCGCACAGAACCGTACAGAACCGGGCAGGACCGCACAGGACCGAACAGGGCCGAACAGGACCGGGCAGGGCCGGACAGGGCCGCGACATGGACCCAGCATAGCAGGGTTGCAGCCCGATGACAGCAGGCAAGGCGGGGCGGGGATGATTATGGACAGGGCGGCGGCCCAAGCGGGGCGGAAACGACAGGCACGGCGCGCGGGGCGCAGAGCATGAGACGGGGGGATGCCCTCGGCACCCCCGCAATGTGGGGCGGAATCAGGACAGACAGGGCGGATGGCGGGCGGACGAAACGGAAGGGGCCGGACACACCGCCGCAGGCGACAGGCAGCGCGAGCCCGAAGCAATGAATATCCGGGCGGGATATGAACCGGACACGGCGCAAGCCGGAAAAAGCGTCGTGGGTGTAAGATTCGAAAAATCGCCCCCCCCCGGCTGCCCTTACCCCGCCGCCTCCCACGCGGCGGCCTGCTCGCGCTCTTCCGGCGTCAGCAGTTCCAGCCAGCGGCGGCGAAATTCCATGTAATTGTTGATGCGCAGGTCCTTCCACAGCGCGGGCTTGGTGTCCCACGGCTTGGGGCCGTGAAAGTGCACGATGCGCGCCCGCGTCAACGCGTCGGCCCGGTAGGGCGGGCAGTTCCACGAAGGGTCCAGCTTGGTCACCCGCTTGCCGAAGAAATAGTTCAGCAGCGACTGGTCCAGGTTGCCGATGCGATGCAGGTTCTGCACGCAGAAGGCCAGAAAGTTGTGGATGTGGTCGTGCCGCCGCAGCCGCTCAAGGTTGAACAACACCACCCCGCTGCTGAAGGTCCAGATGGGAAACGGCAGCGGCACCACGTAGCGGCGGCCCCGCCATTCGTAGTCCAGTTGCTCGTGGGCGTGGTGGAAGGGGGCCGTGGCCTCGCGGGCCATGGCCATGTACTGCGGGCGGATGTGCTCCGCCCCGCCCGATGCGGCATCGCCCCCCCCGGCTCCCAGAATCGGCTGGTGAAAGTACACGTCGGCGTCGCAGTACAGCACGTACCCGTCGTCGGCCAGTTCCGGCAGCAGGGCCAGTTCCAGCTTCAGGAATGCGCCGATGCAGCGGTGGAACTGCGGCGGGGCGTTGTGCACGCCGATGACCGGGGTGTGCCGGACAAGCTGCACGCCCTCGGCGCGCACCGCGTCCATGACCGCCGGGTTGCCGCCGCCGTACACGCACACGCAGGGGGCCGCATCGCCGTGCAGGCGCCGCAGCGAACGCACGGCGGCGCGCATCATCAGCAGGTAGCGGGGGTTGTCGTCGATGCAGAAGACGATCTTCATGCGGCCAAGGTCCGGCGTGCGGGTGCGTGGGGAATGGGGGTCTGCCCCCGCTCGTAGCCCATTTCCGGGGGCAAGGCCAGCGTGCGCGGGCGCGCTGCGGGAGCGGACGGCGAAATGGGTGCGAAATCAGGTGTTAAATCAGGGGCCGCGTGTCCGGCGTACTTATCCTGCTCTGCATGTCCGGGGCAACGGGTCCGGGGCAACGGGTCTGGGGCAACGTGCCCGGGGCAACGGGTCTGGCTCGGAGTGCCCGGGCCAGCGTGTTCAGCGAGAACCAACCGGCGGGGTTACCCAGCCCGGACTATCCGGCCTGCCCGCCCGGCTCGCTCGAGCCATCCGGGCCGCCCGATCCGCCAAACGGAAAGGGGCCGGGCCACGGTTCCGGTCGGGCGTCGTACGACCAGGCCGGGGGTTCGGCATCACGGCCACGCCCGGTGCGGCCCGCGCCGCGTCCCTGCTCGGCCAGGCTGCGACGCAGCAGCTTCACCCATACCTCGCCGGTACCCGCGTGAAACAGCAGCTTGCGGCCCCGCTCGCCCAACACGTGCTCGCCGGACACCACCAAGCCCCTTGCGCGCAGCAGGTCGCGGGCCACCTGCACGTTGCGACCGCCCACGTCCACCAGCGAACGCACCAGCGACTTTTCTTCGGTGTTCATGCTGAAGGCGCCGCCGAACAACTTGGTTTCGATCTCGATGACCGGCACGCCCTTGCGCAGAAAATGGGCCAGCACCGCCTCCACGGCGGTATCCACGTATTTGCAGGGGTTGCAATCGAAATCGCGGCTGCCTTCCGCCGTGGGCAGCATGGCGTGAAAGATGCCCGCAAGCCCAGTGGACCGATGGAAAAACGTGGCGGACACGCACGAGCCGAGCACCGTGGCGATGATGGCCGGGCGCCGCGCCACGATGCCCTCGCCAATACGCAGGTGCAGATGCCGCAGTTGCTCTTCCGCCAGTTCGCGCGGCATGACTGCCGGGACAGGGCATGCCCTGTGCCCGTGCGCTGTGCTTTCCGTGCCGTTGCCCATCGTGCCCCCTGTGCGGCCCGCCGGGGCGCACGCATCCACGTTGTTCATCTCCCAAACCAAACGCGAGCGTTCGCGCAGCCAGCCCCCCGACCGACAGCGCAACCGCCCGCATGGCGGCGCCACATGCACCGCCCCACCAGTAGCGAAAACGAAGGCTCTCGCCGCCCCTGCCTCCTAGGGGTTCAGGATGTCCTTCAGTTCCTTTCCGGCGCGGAACACGGGCAGCCGCTTGGGCGGCACCGCCACGGAATCACCGGTCTTGGGGTTGCGGCCCTTGTAGCCGCGATATCCCTTGATCTTGAACGAACCGAAGCCGCGAATCTCCACGCGGTCACCTTCCAGCAGCGCATCGCGCACGCAGTCGAAGAAGGTGTTCACCACCACGGTGGCGTCCTCTACAGGCAGTTCATGCTCTTCGGCAAGTGCTCGTACCAGTTCGCTCTTGTTCACGTGGACCTCCAGTCGGACCTGTCCGTGCGGGGCATGGCGTGTTGGTGCAGGGCCACAGCGCGCCCCGGAACCCCGATGCGGCGGCACCATGTGCGAAACATGTTTTGTGGCGGCATGTTGTATGCGCGTTCGGCACTGTGCCGACATGTTCCACGCACCGCCAACGGGAAGTTGCGGATGCATCCCCTGCTGCTGCCGCATGGCGTCACCACGCCATTCTCCCCAATATTCCATCAATATCGCGTCACCCTTCATGTGACAAGGGGTGTGGACGCATTTCATCGGCTCGTATGCAACGCATGCAGCCCTCAGCGCGTCACGGGCGCCCAGTCGCCGCCGCCAGTTCCGCCGGTTCCGCCGGTTGCTCCACCCTCGCCAGCCGCGTCGCTGCCGCCCGCGGCGC
>NZ_VRYY01000808.1 GCF_015731765.1 Nitratidesulfovibrio oxamicus | reverse complement strand
CAGCCCCGGCCAATCCGCCCGGCCCGCCCGCGCCACCTTTGCCGCCAGGCCCCCCCGGCCCGCCCAGCCCAAGGTCGATGTCGTCGCCCAGCGGGTAGGGATAGCCGTACTTCTCGCGCAGCTTGCGGTAGATGTTTTCCGGCACCAGCCCCTTGATGTCGCCGCCCAGGCTGGCCGCCGCCTTGATGATGGTGGAGCTGATGTACAGCCACTGGTAGTCCGTCATCAGGAACACGGTCTGGATGTGCCGCTTGAGCTTGCGGTTCATCAGGGCCAGCTGGAATTCGTACTCGAAGTCGGACACCGCGCGCAGCCCGCGCAGGATGACGTTGGCCCCGCGCCGTTCCACGTAGTCCACCAGCAGGCCGGTGAATGGCTCCACGGTGATGGAGGGATGCCCGGCAAACACATCCTCCGCCATGCGCACCCGCTCGTCCAGCGAGAACAGCGGCGTCTTCGGCGTGTCGGCGGCCACGGCCACCACCACGTTGTCGAAGATCTGGCAGCCCCGGCGGATGAGGCTGACGTGCCCGTTGGTCAACGGGTCGAAGGTGCCGGGGTAGATGGCAAGACGCCCTACCCGTTCTCGCGCGTGGTCCATAACACGATCCTTGTCTGTCCGTAGGTCCGGTCCACGATGGGCACAAGCGCCGCGTTTTCCCGTTCCGGGTCCAGCGGCAGGCGCGCCTCCACCTCCACGGCCACGATGCCCCCGTCCGCCAGCCAGCCATTGCGCACCGCGTTGCGCAGCGTGGGCGACAGCTGGCCCGCGCCGTAGGGCGGGTCTATGAACACCACGTCAAAGGTGGTGCGCGACCGGCGCGCCAGCAGCTTGTTGCAGTCTTCCTGCACCACCTGCCAGCATTCCTGGGCTATACCCAGCGTCTGGGCGTTCTTGCGGATGAGTTCCGCAGCCTTGGGCGCGGTTTCCACAAACCACGCCTCTGCCGCGCCCCGGCTCAGCGCCTCGAAAGCCAGGCTGCCGCTGCCTGCGAACAGGTCCAGCACGCGCAGGCCGGGCCAGACCACCCCGCGCGATTCCAGCATGGAAAAGAGCGCCTCGCGCACCCTGCTCATGGCGGGTCGGTAGCCCGGCCCTTCGGCCGTCTTCAGCACGCGGCCGCCGTATTCACCTGCGATGATGCGCATGAAACTCCTGAATCCGCTAAACGTTCATACGCCCGTGCGGGCTGGCGGGGGCTAGGCAGAAACGCTCACGCCCCGCAGCCCGCCAACGGGCAAAAGGACAATCTTGAACCTATACCTGCGACAGCAGGCTCAGAATCTCCCGGTTCAGGTCGGCCACCCGGTCGCGGATGTCCACCTGTTCCACCCACGGGCGGGTTTCCACCCCGGCCAGACGCTGGCGCAGCATGGCCACCTTGGCCTCGGTGTCGCCCAGCAGAAATTCCCAGTCCACGCGCGGGTGGGCGCGGCTTTCGTCGGGCGCGGTCAGCATGGTGCGGCCCGGCTTAAGCGTCACCTCTTCCATGTAGGTGGGCACGTGCACGGTAAGACCGTAGCGATCGTGCAGCTTTTCCGAAAGGGTGGTCTGGGCCTTTTCTTCGCCGTGCACCAGAAACACTTCCATATCCTTGTGCTGGAAGGCGCCCACCCAGTCGAGCAGGTGGCTTTGCCCGGCATGGGCCGAAAAGCCGCCGATGGTGAACACCTTGGCGTTCACCGCCACGTCTTCGTTGAACAGGCGAAGGGTCTGGGCGCCGTCCACTATCTTGCGGCCCGGCGTGCCAACGCCCTGATAACCCACGAACACGATGGACGCCCCCTGCCGCCACAGGTTGTGGCGCAGGTGGTGCTTGATGCGTCCGGCGTTGCACATGCCGCTGGCGGAAATGATCACCGCCGAACCCTTCATGCCGTTGAGCGCCTGCGATTCCTGGCTGCTCAGGGTGTAGCGCAGGTTGGGCAGGGACAGCGGGTCTTCGCCGCGCGCGTAGGCGGCCTTCAGGTTGTCATCGTAGAAGCGCGGGTGCTTGCGGAAGATTTCCGTGGCGCGGATGGCCAGCGGGCTGTCGATGTACACCGGCATGTCGGCGGGCAGCTTGCCCTCCTGCCACAGCATGTGCAGGGTGTACAGCACTTGCTGGGTGCGTTCCACAGCAAAGGCGGGAATGATCACCTTTTCGCCGTGGCCGTGGCTGTAGGCGATGGCTTGTGCCAGTTCGGCGCGGCTGTTCTCGGAATCCTTGTGGTCGCGGTCGCCGTAGGTGGATTCCATGAACAGGTAGTCGGGCCGGGCGGGGTGGTCGGGGTCGTTGACGATGAGCTGGTTGGGCCGCCCCAGGTCGCCGGAAAACACCAGCCGCGTGGGGGTGCCGTTTTCCGTCACCTCTATTTCAAGGAACGCGGAACCCAGGATGTGCCCCGCGTCCTTGTAGGTGACGCGGATGCCCGGCGCGGGCTCGAACGGGGCGTTGTATTCCACGGGGCGCAGCCTGCGCACGGCGTTCTGGGCGTCGGCCATGGTGTACAGGGGCTCCACCGGCTTGCGCCTGCCGAAGCGGCTTTGCTTGCGGGTTTCCCACTCTGCTTCCATTTCCTGGATGTGTGCGGAATCCTGCAACATGATGTCCATCAGGTCGCGCGTGGGCGGGGTGCAGTAGATGTCGCCCTTGAAGCCTTCGCGCGTCATGCGCGGCAGAAGGCCGGTGTGGTCGATGTGCGCGTGGGTGACGAGAAAGAAGGCGATGTCGCCGGGGCGGTAGATGTCCGTATCGACGTTGCGCTTTTCGATTTCGGAGTTGCCCTGATGCATGCCGCAATCGATGGCGAAGCGGGTGCCGTTGGCTTCCAGCATGTAGCACGAGCCGGTGACGGTCTGCGCGGCTCCCAGAAACTGTATGTTCATGCCGTTCCTCTGATTCCGGTGAGTGGTGAAGGGCGCGGATGGCGTACGCTGTGGAGATGCCGGAAGCGCCAATTGCGTTGGGTTGCGTCGTGGCGCGCGTCGGGATGCGTCAGGGTGGACGAGGACGCCCCGGGCGCTCCGGCTGGCATGGCCGTTGCGCGGGGTACGCGGGACGTGCCGGACCCGCGAGGCTGGACGGTACCACGTCGGAAAAATACGCCAGTCCGGGCCAGTCCGCCAGTCCGCCAGTCCGGGGGACAATCACCCCGCACGCCAACCCAGCAAACGATTCCCAAGCGTTGCACGGGCTGCGCGGAATCCGTATAGTGCGCAAAACTCAAGGAGTGTGCAATGGGTTCTTCCAAGCAGTACGTGATTGACAACCTGTCCATAAAGGAGTCGTGGCGGCTCTTCAAGATAATGGCCGAACTGGTGGACGGCTTCGAAACCCTGAGCGACCTGGACCGCTGCGTGTCCATCTTCGGGTCCGCGCGGGTGAAGCCGGACAGCCCCCTGTACGCGGAGACGGAAACCATTGCCCGCAAACTGGTGGAGGCCGGGTACGGCGTCATCACCGGCGGCGGCCCCGGCCTGATGGAAGCGGGCAACAAGGGCGCCTTCGACGCGGGCGGCACGTCCGTTGGGCTGCACATTCACCTGCCCATGGAACAGGGCGCCAACCAGTTCGTGAAGACGCGCTGCGACTTCCGCTACTTTTTCGTGCGCAAGCTGATGTTCATCAAGTACGCCATGGCCTACGTGGTCATGCCCGGCGGCGTGGGCACGCTGGACGAACTGACCGAGGCCTTCGTGCTGACGCAGACCCACCGCATCAAGCCGTTCCCCATCATCCTGTACAAGAGCGACTACTGGAACGGCCTGCTGGACTGGATTCGCGACAAGATGGTGTCGTACGACTTCATCCGCGAAGAGGAAATGGAACTCTTCACCGTGCTGGACACCCCCGAGCAGGTGGTGGCGTACATCAGGAAGCACGTGATCATCTAGGGGCGGCCCTCCAATTGTCTTTTTGCCCGTTGGCTTCGTCAAACTTCGCCTGCCATGTCGGTCGAATACGATAAGAGTATACTCCCTCATGGCAGGCTTGTTTTCCTTGCCAACGAACAAAAATCCTAATTGGAGCGACCGCCCTGAAACGCCCTGCGCAGAGAACGACGCCCATCTAACGGAGCACATAGTTGACCGACGACGCCTTCATCCTGCCGCCCTATGCCCTGCGCGGCCCGGCTGGGCCAGTGCCCCCTGCCCCGCCCGGCTGGACGTGGGATGCGCTGATGGATGCCGCCATCGCACAGGCCCGCATGGCTGCGGATCTTGGCGAGGTGCCCGTGGGCGCGGTGGTGGTGGACCGGCAGGGGTGCATCATCGGCACGGGGCACAACACCCCCGTGGCCACGCACGACCCGTCCGCCCACGCGGAAATGGTTGCCCTGCGCGAAGCCTGCCGCAGTACCGGCAACTACCGGCTGGACGGCGCGGTGCTGGTGGTGACGCTGGAACCCTGCCTGATGTGCGCCGGGGCCATGGTGCATGCCCGCGTGGCGGGCGTGGTGTATGGCGCGCCCGACCTGAAGGCCGGAGCCGTTACTTCCTGCCTGGACGCGCTGGATCAGCCCTTCCACAACCACCGGGTGTGGCACATGGGCCATGTGCGCGCGGCAGAGTGTGGGGCGCTGTTGCAGGACTTTTTCCGGGAGAGGAGGTAGGGGCGAGGGGGAACTGGATGCCCTGCAATCTGCCATGCTCATCGGAAATGGTGGAAAGGCGAACCGCTTCGCATAGGTCGCGGGTTCGAATCCCACCCTCTCCGCCACGAAAGTTCCCCTATCTGCGCGGTCCGGAAAGAACGGCCAGTCACTGCCTGCTCACGCCACGCTCGTCTTGGGGCTTGCATTCCATCCGGAAATTTCCTAAAAGGTCACTCCGCCACGGGCAAGCCCCGGTTGGCAACGCGGAGAGGTAGCGAAGTGGCCGTAACGCGCTCGACTCGAAATCGAGTTATCGGTTAGTAGCCGGTACGTGGGTTCGAATCCCACCCTCTCCGCCATATTTCAAGGGGTTGGACACAGTCCGGCCCCTTCTTTTGTTTTGAAGTCAGCCAGCGGGAGCGCGGCCGCTTGCGCCGCTCTCCACCAGAAATACCAGCCGGAGCCAGCATGAACGTCTTCCACCTTGCACCGCACGACCTTCTTGAAGAAGGGGCCATTCCCACCACCTCCAAGGGCATGGACAAAGAGGACGAGCACACCCCGTGCGCCTTCGTGGAGGTGCGACGGGAGGCGGGCTACAGCCTGTACGTCCAGTGCTTCACGGACAGACCGGGCACGCGCGGGATCATTCCCGCCGCGTGCAAGAGCGGCAGCGCCGCATGGACGGCGGGTGACAGCCACTACCTCACCAACCGTGTCTGGATTTTCACCGACGCCATGCGCGCCAACGCCATGAGCAGTGCTGGCGCGGGCCGGAGTGACGGCACAGTTCAGAATGACGGCGCACAACAGGCCGAAGCCCCCAAGCCCGATGCCGTTTCCACAAAGGGCATTCAGGCCATCGCCAAGGAATGCGCGGAAGCCCTGAAAAAAGCACGCCGCCTGGCCGACTACCACGGCTTTGGCGAAGACATGGAAGACGAGGAACTGGACTGATCCAGCCCCCCCACGCGCACCAGTCTCCACCCACGAGGCCGACCGGACCCGGTTGGCCTCGCTTCGTTTCGACCTTGCTCCCCTTCCCCCTCCCGTTCCTCCCGCCCCCTCTCCGGCGGTGTCCGCTTCCGCCTCACCTCGCTTCAACCTTGCGAAATAGAGCGGCCCTGACCGGGCTCCCCCACACCGCCCTGCCCGGATTCCACCGCGTCCGGCCTCCGCCCCCCGTGTCACTCGTGCCCACTCGGCCTCGTCTGGACTCTGGCCTGCCCGATTTGCGCCCCCATCTGCCTCATATCGCTCCCGCTCCCCCCTCTGCTGCGCCTTCCTCCATCCCCCCACCATCTCCCCCTGCTTTCACACCCGTCACGCCTCCCCCCTCTCCGCACACCCGGCCTCCCCCCACGTCTCCCCAACCCGCCATCCCCGCCATTTTCTAACGGAATTGACGCCACACGCCTTCGCATCCATGCTCGCGCCCTGCCCCAGAACCCGCATGACGAGGAAAAGGTGCCCCATGGGCATCCCGTTCTCCCTGGCTTCCATCGTGTGCATGGCCCGCCGGGGCGATGCCGATGCCTGGCGGGCGCTGGTGGCCCGGCTGACGCCCTGGGCGCTGGGCCTGGCCCGGCGCAAGCTGCCGTGGGCCTCCGATGCCGAGGACGCGGTACAGGACGCCTTTCTCACCTGCTTCCGCAAGCTCGACTCCCTGCGCTCGCCGGACGCCTTCCCCTCGTGGTTCGCGGCCATCCTCACCACCCACTGCCACCGCATCACGGCCAGCCGCCCGGCGGCCATCTCGCTGGAAGCGCTGGATGACAACGCCCTGCTGCCCGCCACGGGCAGCACGCCGGAAGACGAAGTGGGCACCGCGCAACTGCTGGCCGCCTGCGATACCGCCCTTGCCAACCTGCCGCCGCATCTGCTCGACGTGAACCGCCTGCACATCCGCCACGGGCTTTCCATCCCGCAGGTGGCCGCCGCCTGCGGCCTGCCCGAAGGCACGGTAAAGAAGCGCCTGTTCACCGCCCGCCCGCTGCTGCAACAGCAACTTGCCCGCTTTCGGGGCGACCTGCTGTTTCGCGTGGGCTACCTGCCCGTCTCCGACCACCTGCTGGCCATGTGCGCCGACCACCTGCTGCGCGGCCGGGGCCTGCCCCTGCTTTCGCGCCGCTATCTTTCGTGGGCCGTACTGGCGGACGACCTGACCCATGGCCGTCTGGACGCCGCCTTCATCATGGCGCCGCTGGCCCTCAGCCTGCGCGGCGCGGGCGCGCCCCTGCGCTACATCATGGATGGCCACCACGAGGGCAGCGCGCTGTCCCTGTCGCGGCTGGCGGGACGACGCAGGGTCATGGGTCTGCCGGGGGCGCTTTCCACCCACCGGGTACTGCTGGCCCATATGGGGCAGGAATGCTCCGGCGTCTCGAACCTGCCCACGCTGGTCGTCAATCCTTCGTCGGTCATCACCTCCATGCAGCACAACGAGATCGGCGCGTTCTTCTGTGCGGAACCATGGAGCACCAAATGCCTGCACGAGGGCGTGGGACACACCGTGCTGCGCTCGGCAGACATCCTGCCCCGCCACCTGTGCTGCATCCTTGTCGTGCGCCAGCCCTTTGCGGACAGGCACGGTCAGGTGGTGGCGGACTACGTGCGGGCCCTGCTGGCCGCACGCGACAGGGTGCGCCGCGATCCGGCCTTCGGCGCAGCCGTGCAGTCCGCCCTTACCGGCGTGGATGCAGGGGTGGCGCGGCAGGTGCTGGAGCGCGGCGCCATAACTTTCGACGACCTGGAACCGGACGCCCCGCGCATGGCCGCCTTTGCCCGGCTGGCCGTGGACGCGGGCGTGCTGGCGGAACCCGCGGCCCTGCCGGGTTTTGCCTGCCCGGATTTTCTGCCCGCACCCGCCCCTTAGAAAAACACGCGTTCCGTTCTTTTCATGCCTGTTTCGGGAACCTTTTTCGCTCCCGCCTGCTCTGTCTTGATGAAGACCCCGGCATGCGCAATGGCCCGACTGGCCATTCACACCCAGAACGGAGGCAGGCAACATGAGCGAAAGCAAATGGATTCCCACGGTTTGCTACCAGTGCAAGGCGGAATGCGCCATTCTTGCCCGCGTGGAGGACGGCGTGGTCAGGGAGGTGAAGGGCAATCCGCGCGCACGCGGCAAGATGTGCGTCAAGGGCATGGCGGGCATCACCACGCTGTACTCGCAGGAACGCCTGAAGCACCCCATGAAGCGCGTGGGAGAACGCGGCGAGGGCAAGTTCGTGCGCATCGGCTGGGACGAGGCCATGAACATCATGGAAACCAAGCTGCGCGAACTGCGCAAACGCGGCGAGGGGCACAAGTTCACCTATTCCATGTTCCCGCATTCCACGTCCGACCCCAAGTGGCGCTTCGTCAACGCCATGGGAGGGTTCATCACCACCGGGCTGCCGCATTGCGATTCGGCCAAGATCATGGCCCACCTGCACACCTTCGGCTGCTTTCCCAACCACCACATCGCGCCCATGTACTACACGGTGCCCAAGGGCGGCGTCATGATCCTGTCCGGTCGCCATCCCTTCGGCTGCCTGGACGACGCCTGCGTCCCGCGCGACATCCTGGACGCCAAGGAACGCGGCGCAAAGCTCGTGGTCATCGACCCCATCTTCCGGACCGAGGCAGGCAAGGCCGACTGGTGGATACCCATCAGGCCGGGCGGCGACGCGGCCCTGTTCCTGGGCATGTGCAACCACCTGCTGACCAAGGGGCTGCACGACAAGGCCTTTTGCGACAAGTGGGTGCGCCCCGGCGACATGGACGGGCTGATGGCCTTCATCAAGGACAAGACCCCGGCGGCCATGAGCAGGATATGCGACGTGCCCGCGCGCGACATCGTGAAGCTGGCGGAAATGTGCGCCGCCGCGCCCAGCGTGTGCGTGGATGCCTTCAAGTCCATCATGTACGGCAACGCCATGGACTGGGGCCACGCGTGGTCCATATTCCTGGTCATCACCGGCAACCTCGACAACCCCGGCGGGCAACCCATGCCGGAAATAGCCCCCATGGCCCCGGTACCCCCCGTGCCGCCCCCGCCCAACCTGAAGGAACTGGGCTACCACCGCACCGGCCCCAACCGCAGCCGCTTCGACCACTACACCTTCTTCCTGCAACCCACGTGGTACGCCGCTCAGGCCGTGCGCGAAGGCAGCCTGAAGGTCTTCTTCGCCTCCGAATGCAACCCCGCCCTGTCGGAAATGGGGTCCGGCGAATGGCGCGAAGCCATGACCCTGAAGGACCGCAACGGCAACTACGCCCTCGAACTGTTCGTGCTTACCGAGATCATGCCCTCGGAAACCATGAAGTGGGCAGACCTTGTCCTGCCCGACCAGACCAACTTCGAACGCTGGGAACTGCTGTACATGCCCTGGTGGTACAACTTCGGCCACACGGCGGCGGTGTGCCAGCCCGTGGTGAAGCCCGTTGGCGAATCGCGCCACGCCAACCGGGTGATGATCGACCTCGGCAAGCGCATGTTCCCCGAGTACTTCGCCTTCAAGGACGACGTGGAATACTACGACATCGAGCTTTCCGGCATCGGCATGTCCATGCGCAAGATGCTGGACGGCGGCGCCATCTGGTCGCCGGGCACGGTGGGCTTTCGCAAGTACGAGGACGCCGGGCGCTTCAACACCCCCAGCGGCAGGATAGAACTGGAATGGAAGATGTATGGCGACATCGGCCAGCAGTGGCCCAGCCCGGAACTGCCCCTGGAATTCCGGCGCAATGCGGACAAGTACCCGTTCATCCTCGTCAACTTCCGCACCATCTTCCTCAACAACACCGGGGCATGGTCGCAGAACAACGCCCAGTTGCGCGACCCGGTTTCCGGCATCGACGCCAACCCCGTGCTGCTCAACCCTGTTGATGCCGCCCGGCTGGGCATTGCCGACGGCGACATGGTCACCGTGGCCTCCGCCACCGGTTCCGTGCGCCTGCCCGCCGCGCTTACCGAGCGCATCAAGCCGGGCTGCGCCGGGCTCATCCACGGCTTCGGCCAGACCATGGGCAAGGTGGCGTCGCGCGGCGCGTGGGCGGGCGACAACGAACTCATCGCCGATGCGGGTTCGCATCTGGACGAGCAGGACCTGCGCGGTGGCGAGGCCCACGTTTCCACCCGGGTGAAGATCACCAAGTAAAGGAGCCAGCCATGAAACAACTGAGCATCATGGTCGACCTCGACCGCTGCATCGGCTGCAAGACGTGCATCGTGGCCTGCCGCAACCACCACGGGCTGGTGAACCATGAAACCGCCATGCCGGAAGGCATGAGCCACTACCTGCGCGTGGAAAGCGAGCTGACCGGCACCTTTCCGAAGCTCGCGGAAGACAACTGGGTGGTCATGTGCCAGCAGTGCAGGAAGCCCCCGTGCGTCAAGGCCTGCGCCGCCGGGGCCATCAGCAAGGACGCGCAGACCGGCATCGTGCGCATCGACCGCGAAAAGTGCACCGGGGCGGGCACGTGCATCGAAAAGTGCCCCTACGGCGTCATCCAGTTCAACGCGGAAGGGCGCTTCGCCCACAAGTGCGAACTCTGTTACGACCGCGTCGTGCACGGGCAGGAGCCGGTCTGCGTGGAGGTCTGCCTGGCGGATGCGCTGCGCTTCGGCGAGCGCGAGATACTGCTGATGCAGGCCGAAGCGACGGGCAAGAAGCTGCTGAAAAAGCGCAGCACCCAGTCCATCCTGTACGTGAAGCGCGCAGACTGAACCGCCGGGAACCGGCACGCCCGCATGGCGTGAACACAGTCCACGACAGGGGCAGGCCAGCCGCATGCCCCCGTCACGCCCCCCGTCACGCAGGGGCACGCCAACGTCACCGGTCGGGCCGGTTCCCGCGCCACGGAGCACGCCATGGTGCAGTTACGGTTGAACTCGCCGTGCAAACGCGAATTCGAGCGCGACGTCTACCGTCCGGGGGTCATCTCGCTGACCCGCCTGACGTGGGGGTCGCTGGGGGGCGGTGTGGCGCTGGCGGCCATCGCCCTGCTGTCCACGGGCAGCGGCGTGGCGGTGCTCTACCCGCCTCTGGCGGCCACCTGCTTCATCAATGCGGCCTGCGTGTATCTGCGGGTGGCCCGACCGCGCCCGGTCATCGCCGGGCATCTGGTGTCCAGCGTGGCCGGGCTGGTGGCCATGTCCGCCGGGGGGGCGCTGCACGGC
>NZ_VRYY01000818.1 GCF_015731765.1 Nitratidesulfovibrio oxamicus | reverse complement strand
CGCCTCGGCCAGTGTGGGGGCCAGCGCGGCGCAGTCCAGCACCACCAGCGGCCCCTGCCAGCGCGGCGACAGATAGTGCAGTCGCGCGGCGGCAAGCTCCTTGCCGGTGCCGCGTTCGCCCGCCAGCAGCACGGGTCGGTCCACGCGCGCCACACGAGAAAGCGCCTCCTGAAAGGCGAGAAACGCGTCCGACTGGCCGATGGCCTCGGTCAGTGCTGGCGATGCGGCAGCGCGCGTGCGATCGTGCATTGTTGATTCAACCATATTTTGGTGATTTTCACCAGAGATTGGGATAAATCAATTTTGCGGGCGGTGTGCATCGCCCGGCATGTTGAGGTCATTCCCAGTGATTGCTCATGGTTGCCTCCTGCGGGCTGGCTGGCACGGTTGCTGCTTTCCTGCTGACACGAATGCACGACGCACCGCAGGAGGCGATCATGGGTATCTTTTCGCGATTCAAGGACATCGTCAGTTCCAACATCAGCGCCATGCTGGACAAGGCCGAGGACCCGGAAAAGCTGGTCCGGCTGATGATCCGCGAGATGGAGGAAACGCTGGTGGAACTGAAGGCCGGGTGCGCCTCCAGCATGGCAGAGGCGCGTCGGGTGCGCCGCGAACTGGACGGCGTGCTGGACCAGGTGGACCGCTGGGACCGCCGCGCCGAACTGGCCGTGACCTCCGGGCGCGAGGACCTTGCGCGCGAGGCGCTGCTTGAACGCCGACGCGAGAACGAGCGCGCCGACGCGCTGCGCCGCGAACTGGACGAAATCGACGCGCTGGTGGCACGCACGCAGGGCGACATGGACGTGCTGGACGAAAAGCTGGCAGCCGCGCGCGACAAGCAGCGCATGCTGGTGCAGCGCCATGTTCACGCCCGGGTGCGCCGCCAGGCCCGCGAGGACGTGCGCCGCGCCGCCTCGCTGGAGGTGATGCACCGGTTCGAGGAACTGGAGCGCCGCGTGGAACACATGGAGGCAGAGGCCGACGCCGTGCGCGTGCCCACGGATACGCGCAACGGTCTGGATGCCGCCTTCGCGGACCTGGAAACGCGCGACGAACTGGAGCGCGAGCTGGCCGCCCTGCGCGCCCGCGTGGGCGAACGGGCTGCCAATTCGGGCAAGGGCGCAGCCGCCACGCGCCACAGTGAAGTTTCCGGCGCAGCGGAGTAATCGCCTTGCGCCCGCCGGTTGCAGAGGCTAGGCTGGATGCCCGCGCGGCATCGCCCGTGCAGGATTGGAGTGTGCGCCGTCCTGCATGGGGCCGCGCCAGACTCGCCAGGCGCATCAGGTGCATCAGGCGCACCGCACGTGTTGACGTCCGCGATTCCATCCGGGCTTGCCACCCCGCTGCCCGCGCCACTGGTCACGTCCCGGCGCACGGCGGCACGACAGTTCGAGGCCACGCATGCACGAGCCATACATGTTCGAGGAAATGTTCGCCGTCATGGCGCAACTGGGGCCGGTCATGATGTTCTGGTTCATGGTGCTGCCCGCGCTGGTGGCCGTGCTGTTGCTGGCCATCCTGTACCGCCTGCTGCGCACCCGCGAGGGCGCCACCCCGGCGCATGACGACGAGGCCCGGATGATCCAGGAAATGTACCGTGCCATGGGCCGCATGGAGGAGCGGGTGGAGGCGCTGGAAACGCTGCTGCTCGATCCGGACGGCACGGCGGGGCGTTCCCGGCATGACGCCGGACGCGACGCCCCGCGCGGGCAGGGGAGGGAATGACCATGGCTGGCCACGAAGACAGGTTCGACAGGCGTTCCGGCCGGGGCCGGGGCGGACGTCATTGCTCCAACGGGGAAGGCCGCGACGGGAACGGATTCGACCGTGACGGCGCGGGCCGGGCCGGATGGCATGGCGACGGCGCGCGTCAGGAGGATGTCTGGGACACGCTGCGCGGCGCGCGGGATAGCTGGCATGACCATGGCCCCCGCACCCTGTACCGCGCCCGCGACGGCAAGCTGATGGGCGTGTGCAAGGGGCTTGCGCAACATTTCGGAATGTCGGTATTCATGGTGCGCGCGCTGTTCGTGGCGGCGGCCCTGTTCACCGGGTTCTGGCCCGTGGTGGGATTGTACGTGCTGGCCGGGCTGGTAATGAAGCCGCGCCCTGTGCTGCAACCGGCGGACGCGGGCGAACGCGATTTCTACGGCAGCTACGTGTCCTCGCGGGGCGAGGCGCTGCGCAGGCTGAAGGAAAAGTTCGACCGGCTGGAAGGCCGCATCCGCCGCATGGAGGATGTGGTCACGCGACGAGATTTCGACTGGGACCGCAGGTTTGGCGCCCCGCGCTGACCGGCCATGGGCCGGGAAGAGCGCGGAAGTACTGTCGCGCAGGACGGCCAGCGAGCGGGAATGACGGAAAGGTGCGGGCGTTGCCGCGCAGGGCGTCGCACAGGCCGGGCGGTTCCGGACAACATAGTCCTTCGGGATGGAGAGGCGTCTCCGGACGGGGGCGAGGGCAAAGGCTCTCGCCCCCGTCTACTTTTGGGGAAAGAGAGTGGCGGCGCGCCTTGTTGCAAGCGGCCTCTACGAAGGCAGTCATGCGCTGTTGAACACGCTCGACTTCGTTATGCCTCCGGCGGACAGGGGGTGTTGTAACGAACACCCCCTGTACCCCCGCGTTCCAGGGGCTCCGCCCCTTGGAACCCCGTGTCGTCATGCACCGCATTCTTTCGCCGGGCAGCTTCCCTGCGGCGCAAAGCGCCTCCGGGTGATCTGCCCGGCGGAATGCGCATGTGCACAAATCTCCCGCCCCCCACGCCGCCACTCGGGCGCCTTCCGACACCCCCGTTGCGACGCATGTGCCGCCGCCAAAGCCCGGCGCCACACGCTTCTACGCGCGAATCGTTGGCGTTGCCTCTCGCCTGAAACACAGGCGGCATCGCCCGAGAATTTCCCAATCCTGCCCTCCTTCCTTCAATCCCGTGCGCGGCCTTGGGCGCACGGGGCTGGTGCCGGGAAGGCGGTGTGAAAATAATAGTTTTTTCCGCTGGCAAGGAGGGCGCGTTTCGCCGCAGGGAGTGTATACGGATACTCGACCAAGGCGAAACGCACGCTGACGACATCAGCGGGAAAAAGGCTGTTTTTGCACCGTATTCCTGGCGTTCGGGAGCAGGTGCCCCCTGTCGCTCGCCCCCTCCGTTTCCTTTCCCCGTTGCTGTCCTGTCTCCCTCCTTTAATCCCGTGCGCGGCCTTGGGCGCACGGGGGGCTGGGCCGGGAAGGCGGTGTGAAAATAAGAGTTTTTTCCGCTGGCGAGGAAGGGCGCGTTTCGCCGCGGGGAGTGTATACGGATACTCGACCAAGGCGAAACGCGCACTGACGACGCCAGCGGGAAAAAGACTGTTTTTGCGCCGCATTCCCGGCGTTCAGGAGCAGCCGACCTCCCCGACCTTCCCCACTCCTCTCCCTCCGCCAGCTACCCTCGCGCTACTTCCGGCGCTGCAACAGGTTGCCCGCCACGATCAGCACCAGCCCCGCCAGCGTGGTGGGCAGTATCCGCTCGCCCAGCAGCAGCGCAATGAACACCAGCGACAGAAACGGCGAAAAGAAGATCAGGTTGCCGATGCGCGCCGCAGACTCCGTCAACCGCATTGCCTTCAGCCAGAACACGAAGGCAATGCCCATCTCGAACGCCCCCACGTACGCGGCGGCGGCAAGCCCCGGCCACAGTTCCGCCCGCAACGGCAGCGATGAGAACAACGCCGTGGCTGCCAGCACCAGCGGCAACCCTGCGGCAAAGTTGCAGAACAGCCCAAGCACCGGCTCCAGCGGGCTGCGCGCGTTGCCTACCCAGTACAGCGCCCAGATCACCGTGCTCACCAGCGCCAGCGCCACCCCGGACACGTTGCCCCCGGCCAGCGCGGCCACGTCGCCCCGCGTGGCGATGACCACCACCCCGGCATAGCTCACGGCCACGGCCAGCAATTCGCGCCGGGTCACCCGGTGCCCCAGCAGCGGCACGGAAAGCAGTGTCAGGGTGATGGCCCAGGTGTAGTTCACCGGCTGGGCCACCTGTGCGGGCAGCAGGGCATACGCCTTGAACAGCACGATATAGTAGGCGAAGGGGTTCAACACGCCCAGCAGCGCGGCCCGCAGCAATTCGCGCCGGGGCGCCGCCGCCAGTTCACGGACCAGCCCCCCGACCCCGTGGCGGACCAGCAGGATGGCGGTCAGCACCAGCAGGGACACCACCGTGGACACCAGCAGCAACTGCAGCGGATCCAACTGGCGCAGGGCCAGCTTGAAGGCCGTGGCCACCGTGGACCAGATGGCCACCGTGGCGATGCCGTACAGGTAGGCCTTGCGCTGGTCGGGACGCTGTCCGGCAGCGACAGGCGTGGCAGGGGCAGATACGTCAGGCACAGGCGGGGCGGATTCAGGCGGGTCGGTCAATGCGAGCGAGGCTGACGCACAACCGCCGACAGGGCCGACGCCTCCGGTGCCGGGCGCGGTGTCGGTCGGAGTGCCCTTCGCAGCGGTCGTGTCGCCAGGCGGGCTGTCGTGAGGAGTGGTCATGTGCGCCTCCTGCCGCGTGTACTAGCACCGCCCGGCAGACAATGCCAATGGCGACCCCCCGCTGCGTCCGGTGCTGGACCGGGTGCAATGGGGCACGCCTTTGCGCAATCCGGATTCATGCTGTATGCTTCGCAATACTACGCACCGTCAGTACCGGAGACCGCCATGCCCTTCCGCCATGCCCCGGAAATGCCGCGCCCGCCCAAACAGGCCGCAGCAATCGCACGGACAGCCCCCCACCATTCGCAACCCGGCCAGCCGCACGGCACGGTTATCCCCATGGCGTTGCTGCGCGCCCTGCTGCTGGCCGCCCTGCTTGCGCTGGTGCCCGCCTGCGCCACTCCCACCCTGGCGGAACCGGTTCCGGCCAGTTCCCCATTCCCGGACATTCCCCTGGAAAACGCCGCCACGCCCACCCAACTGACCGCGCTGGGACTTTCCGGCGCAGGGCCGTGGAAGCTCTCGGACATCCGGCCAGCCACAGGGAACAAGACGCAGTTGGTGCTGATCGAAATCTTCAGCATGTACTGCCCGCACTGCCAGCGCGAGGCCCCGCACATGAACCGCCTTGCCGAGATGCTGGCCGCCTCCCCCCTGAAGGACCGCATCACGGTCATCGGCGTGGGCGCGGGCAATACCCGCATGGAAGTGGATCTCTTTCGCGAACGGTACGGGGTGGCCATCCCCCTGTTCGCCGACCCGGACCTTACCGTGCACGAGCAGGTGGGCGAACCCGGCACGCCGCATTTCTTTCTGGTCTCGCTGAAAAACCGCGCCGCCCCCGCCACGCTGCTCTCGCGCACCGGACGCATGGCCTCGCCGCAAGCCTTTCTGGACGAGCTTTCCGCCATCGCCAAACGCAGCAACTGATGCCGACGGACGCACCCGGCTGTCCCGCCGCCCCGACGATACGCCGCCCCGAAAGAAGGTACCAGCCATGCCACGCACTACCGCATCCCGCACGGGCAACCCGTTCCCGGGCCGCACTGTTCTCGCTGGCCGCACGGCCCGGACATCTTCGGTCCCCGGCACGCCGCCCTGGCGCACCGGGCGCACCGGTCGCCTTCTGACCGCCGCCATCCTGATTCTGGCCCTTGTGGCGGTCCTGCCCGCCCCGTCGCCCTCGCAGGCCGCGGGACTGCAGGACCTGCTCTACCCGGATGCCCCCCGCAAGCCGGTGGACAGCGCACTGAAGGTGGCCGTGGGCGACACCGCGCCCGACTTCGCCCTGCCCGCCCTGCCCGGCCCGTACACACCCGCAAGCGGGCCCGCCCCCGGCACAATCCGGCTGTCCGACTTCCGGGGCAAGCGCGCCGTGGTTCTTTCGTTCGTGCCTGCCGCGTTCACCCCGGTCTGCTCCGGGCAATGGCCGGGCTACAACATCGCCCGCGAGGAATTCGAACGGCGCGGCGCGGTCCTGCTGGGCATCACCACCGACAACCTGCCCGCGCTGTACGCCTGGACCCGCGAGATGGCCGAACGCACCCCCGAAAACGGCAACGATGAGGGGCAAGGCGCGGGCAGTGTCGGCGAGGGCCAGTCCTCGCCTCCGCCCCGCAAGGGGCGGACAGCCGCACACCGGCAAAGCGAAGCCGACGGCGCGGTTGGCGGCGTGTGGTTTCCGGTGCTGTCCGACTTCTGGCCGCACGGCGCGGTTGCCGCGTCCTACGGCCTGCTGCGCGGCGACGGCATGGCGGAGCGCGCCCTTGTCATCATCGACAGGCAGGGCATCATCCGACACATTCACGTATCCGACGTGAACAAGCGCCCCCCGCTGGACATCATCCTGCGGGCGCTGGATGCCCTGCCCGCCCCCTAGCATCATCACGCAAGCCATCAGGAGCCCCAATGCCCCGCTATACCGGCTTCAACCATCTGGCCATGGTCACCGGCGACATGGAGACCACCGTGCGCTTCTGGCGTGACCTGCTCGGCATGCGCATCGTGGCCGGACTGGGCCACCCAGGCTACCGCCAGTATTTCTTCGAAGTGTCGCCCGTGGACATGATCGCCTTCTTCGAGTGGGACGGCGTGACCCCGGTGGAGGAAAAGGACCACGGCGCACCCGTGCGCGGAGCCGTGGTGTTCGACCACATTTCCGTGGGCGTGGCGACGGACGACGACCTGTGGGAACTCAAGGACAAGCTGGAAGCCGCCGGGTTCTGGTGCTCGGAACTGGTGAACCACGGCTTCATCCACTCGCTGTACAGTTTCGACCCCAACGGACTGGCCATCGAATTCTCCGCACCCGTGCCGGACGCGGACGTGCGGGCAGCCCCGCGCATGACCGATACACAGCCCGTGCCCGCCGCGCAGGAAGGGCCGGATCCGACTCCCGGCCACTGGCCGCCGGTTGCTGCGCCCACTCCGCTGGCCGACCGCCGGGTGTACCCTGGAGAAGGCGACGACTTCCTGCGGCTCAAGCACAACGCCTGGGACACCATGAAACGCAACCCGGCATGACGACAGACCAGGGTATGCAACGGCTCCCGGGCACGGCGCCGCATTCCCCAGGCCTTATCTGCCCGCGTTACCGCATGCGCGCACCCTCCATCCCGCAAGTGCCGCCACCCATTCGCCGCTCCCCGGTCACATCCCGACAACATTCGGGAGCGGCGTTGCGTTTTCACCTACTGCCATGCGGAGCAAGGTGTATCATATTACATGTAAAAAAATAATGGAGTTGCGCATCGCATGGTGATAATGCAGTGCGCATGCGCGTTGCGAAGTACGGAAGAGCATGATGTTTACCGGAAAAACGGTGCGTCATGCAGCAGACGGAACCGCTTCCCGCATGCGGGGTGCGACGATGTCGGCCAGAGTGGCCCCATCGATGACGTTGCACCTCCGCCACCGCAAAGGAGAACCGAAATGGAAGAATATCTCAAGCAGGCCCTCGACATCGTGAAGGCTCAGGCCAGCGTCCGCACCATGAACGAGGAAGAGATCAGTTCCATGGTGCAGAAGATCGCGCTGGCCATCCGCCAGATCAGCGATGGCGTTCCCAGCGAGGAACAGGCCGCGCCCGAAGCGCCGCTGCCCGACGCCGCAAAGGCGCTGAAGGAAAAATCCATCACCTGCCTGGAATGTGGAAAGACCTTCAAGATCCTGACTCGCAAGCACCTGGCCTCTCACGATCTCACGCCCGACAGCTACCGGGACAAGTACGGCTACCGCAAGGACATGCCCCTGGTCTGCAAGTCGCTGCAACGCGAACGCCGCAAGAAGATGAAGGACATGAAGCTGTGGGAGAAGCGCCGCAAGCAGGCGTAGCGCCCGGCGGGCAATCCGCCGCGCCCCCCCTTCATACCGCTCAGCACCCTTCATGCCCCGCATGACGGATCCCGGACGCCCCGGCGGCACCTGCCGCCGGGGCGTCGCCCTTGCTGCTTCCCTGGCACTCCATTGTCGCTCCCTCGCTGCGTTCTTCAACTGTCGTGGCGCCCCCCGCCGCAGCGGCAATCCCTGCCATGACGGTCAGGACAGCCACACCGGGGCGCACACCGCCTGCATCACCCGCGCCCGCCGATGGCGGCATGCACCATCCCCGCCCTGCCGGACCGGAAAAGACACACGCGAAAGCACTGCCCCAGCTCATGCCAGTGGACACCCGGATACCGCACGGATAGTGTGCGCCCATCGGTCCTTCCGCCCACACTGCGCCGTGCAGTGACCGGCATTTCTCCGGCAATGCCGCAGGCTGGCACAGTACAGCCATGCGGCAGCCGCCGCCCGGCATTCCCGCGCGGCGCGCGCCCTGCACCCCTTGCATCAACCACCGCCATGCCCGCACCACGCACCGCCCCCGTTTCTTCCGCCACCCTGGCGCTCCTGCTGGCCATGCTGCTGTGGAGCAGTTCGTTCATCGCCATGAAGGTGGCGCTGGAAGGGTTCCACCCCATGGTGGTGGTGTTCGGCCGCATGGGCATTTCGTCGGCGGTGTTCCTGGCCCTGTGGCGCAACTTTCGCCACGTGCGGTACCGCAAGGGCGACTGGAAACGCCTGGGCGCCATGGCGCTGTGCGAGCCGTGCCTGTACTTCGTGTTCGAGGCGTACGCCCTGCGCTACACATCGGCCTCGCAGGCGGGCATGATCGTTTCGGTAATGCCGCTGTGCGTGGCCGTGGCCGCGTGGATCGTGCTGGGCGAACGGCTGGCCCGCCGGGTGTGGTCCGGGTTCGTGCTGGCCATCATCGGGGTGGTCTGGCTGAGCCTTGGCGGGGCCAGTTCCGACAACGCGCCCAATCCGCTGCTGGGCAACCTGCTGGAACTATGCGCCATGGTCAGCGCCACCGGCTACGTCATCAACGCCAAGAAGCTGTCTGCCACGTATCCGCCGCTGTTCATCACCGCCGTGCAGTCGCTGGCAGGCAGCGCGTTCTTTCTGCCGTTGCTGTTCCTGCCCACCACCCAGCTGCCCGACGCCTTCCCGCTGCTGCCCACGCTGTCGGTGATCTATCTGGGCACGTGCATCTCGCTGGGGGCCTACGGGCTGTACAACTTCGGCGTCAGCCGCCTGCCCGCCGGACAGGCTTCGGCGTTCATCAACCTGATTCCGGTGATCACCCTGCTCATGGGCCGGGTGTTGCTGGGCGACCAGTTGACGCCGCAGCAGTACGCGGCATCCGTCCTGGTGCTGGTGGGCGTGCTGCTTTCGCAGGGCCGGGGCGTGACCGCACCCGAAAAGACAGTGCCGGACGAATCCGCGCCGAACGACCCCGCCCGGCTGCGGGGCGGGGAAAAGTAACCCCCGCCGGTCTCCTCCCGCACAACGCCAAAGGCCGCCCCCGGTTCCGGAGGCGGCCTTCATGCAGCATGGGGACTCTGCCGGAACGGCACGCTACGTGCGCTTCAGCTCCAGCGCCTTCTGGATCATGGAATCCGCCGTCATGATCGACTTGGAGTTGGTCTGGAAGCCGCGCTGATAGATGATCATGTTCACGAACTCCCGCTCCATGGACACGTTGGACTGCTCCAGGCTCTTGGCGGCCACGGCTCCGTAGTTCTCGGTGTCGGGCAGGCCCTCTTCCGCTACGCCGGATTCCTTGGTGGCCGAGAAGTGGTTCATGCCCTCGCGGCGCAATCCGTCCTCACTGGTGAAGCGGTACAGGGTAATGCGGTACAGGTCGTCGACCTGGCCGTTGCTGTAGCGCCCGCTGATGATACCATCCGAACTGATGTCGATGCCCGCCAGAAAGCCCTGCGCGTACCCATCCTGCTTGGTCCGGATTTCCGACGAACTGCCGCCGTAGGCCGTGGTGCTTACCGCCGCCAGGGTGGCCCCGGCCATGCCCATCAGGCTTGCTGCGTTGGAACCCACGGCAGCCGGGCTGCCCGCCCCCGCCGTCCACGCCCCGGTGGACGAGGACAGGCCAAGGTCCAGCCCCACCGACTGCGTTCCCCCGCCGCCTGCGAAGGTGGCGGTGAACTGCGGCAATCCGTCGGCGCCGAACGACGCTGGCGCCCAGTTGCTGAGGTTGGTGGCGTCGGCGCCCGAGGGCGTGTAGGCGGACATGTTCACCAACTGCCCGGAGGAATTGAAGGTAAGCGTACCGGACATAAGCAGGCCGGCCGCGGATGTTCCGGCCATGCCCGAACCGTCGTGCGCCGGGTCCATGCCCACCACGAACTCGAAGTACTTGTTGCCGCCGCCCTGTCCGGCGCCGTCGAAATAGATGGTCACGTCGTGGGCATTGCCCGTGGCGTCGTAGACCTTGATGGACTGCTTGTACGTGTAGGCCGAGTCGCCCAGGGGGCTTTCCGCCGTGCCGTTCCACTTGGACAGCAGCGAAAAGTACGGGTTGGCCGCATCCGACGACCTGTCGCCCGATCCCAGGTTGTTCAGCGCCGTGATGGACGTGGTGGCCTTGGCAGGCATGACGTTGCGCCCGCCCGTGCCCGGCGGCAGGCTGATGGGGCCGGCGGCGCCCTCCACCCCGTCGGTGATGGCCCGACCGCTCAGCACGAAGCCGTTGGGGTCCACCAGGCTTCCGTCCTTGTCGAACCGGAAGTTGCCCGCGCGGGTGTAGTGCGTCTTGCCGTCCAGCGAAACCTGGAAGAACCCCTTGCCGTTGATGGACAGGTCGGTAATGTCGGTGCCCGATTCGTACGGTCCCTGCCCGTGCACGGTACGGATGTCCGTCAGGCGCGTGCCCAGACCCACCTGGCTGATGGAAGTGGAGGCCGAGTTTCCCGTGCCCGCGTACTGGCTCATGAGGTCCTCGAACAGCGCCTGCTGTTGCTTGAACCCCACGGTGTTCACGTTGGCCAGGTTGTTGCCGACCGCCTGCATGCCCTGCGCAAGGGTTTTCATGCCGGTGGCGCCGGAATAGAGGGCGCGTAACATGCGTATCTCCTCGGGCGCGAAGTGCCCCGGTGCGTAACGCATCTCCCTGCCATCCCGATGGAAGGCGGGCACGCGCAACCGGGGAAGATTCTTCCCTGCGGGTTCGCAAAGCACGAGCCGTGCCAGCGCAAAGCGGCGCGAAGCAACCTTCCGGAATGTAAAGAATGACGTTTTCCCAAACGCCCCGGGTGCGGCAGAACCTGCCCATGGCGACCATGGCCTCACGCGCTGACGGCAGCAGCCCACCAAGGGTACTCATGCCTAGGGCATGCGATCCGCGCACGACGCCGGGCTAGCAGCCAACCCGGCGGCAACTGGCATGCCGTGCGAAGCCCCGCACAGGCCGGTTTCCGCTCCAGCCACGACAGGCTGCACCAGGCGACTGGCCACGCGACGCGATCGCATTGCGCACCTGACCGCACTACGTGACAGGGCCGCGCGACATGTGCCGCGCGGCCCTGAAAACGTCATGTCCGGGAACAGGAGGGATGCCCGCCCAGCCCGCCCTGCAAGCCCCTCGAATCCCGCACGCCCCGCTACCCGGCGATGCCGGTGCGGCCCTTCCACGAGATCACGGTGTTGATGAGCAACTGGGCAATGGTCATGGGCCCCACGCCGCCGGGCACCGGGGTCATGGCCGATGCGATGCAGCTGATGTCGTCGTACTTGCAGTCGCCCACCAGCCCTTCGTCGGTACGGTGAATGCCCACATCCACCACCACCGCGCCGGGCTTGACCATGTCCGAGGTGACCAGGCAGGGCCGCCCCGCCGCCACGAACAGGAAGTCCGCCTGGCGGCATTCCTCGGCCAGGTTCGGCGTGCCGGAATGGCATACCGTCACCGTGGCGTTGGCGTACTTGCCGGGCGCGCCCAGCATCAGCGCCAGCGGCTTGCCCACGATGTTGCTGCGCCCCACCACCACGGCCTTCTTGCCCGAAGGCGACAGGTCGTACCGCTCCAGCAGGGTCATCACCCCCGCCGGGGTGCACGGACGAAAGCCCGGCAGCCCCAACGCCAGACGCCCCATGTTTTCGGGGTGAAAGCCGTCCACGTCCTTTCTGGGGCTGATGCGCTCCAGGCAACGCTGGCTGTTCAGCCCCTTGGGCAGCGGCAGTTGCAGCAGAATGCCGTCGATGTCCGCGCGCCCGTTCAGTTCGTCGATGAGCACTTCCAGCGCTTCCTGCGTGGTGTCCGCAGGCAGGCGAAACGCCTCGGACCGGATGCCCGCCTCTTCGCAGCCGCGCTCCTTGTTGCGCACGTACACCTGCGAGGCGGGATCCTCGCCCACCAGGATCACCGCCAACCCCGGCGCACGGCCCGCCGCCGCAAGCCCCGCCGACACATCTTCCTTCAATTCCGCGCGAATGGCCGCAGCCGTCGCCTTGCCGTCGAGCAGCAACATGTCTCCAACCTCCCGAAATCCGGCGCGCGTGCGCGCCGCCTGTCCGATTCCGCTGCCCGGCACCGTCTTGCGTTCCGGTCGCATCCGCCATGTGTCGCGGCCCTGCTTCTCCGTGAGAGAACGGGCGGCCTTTGAAATATCGGGGCGCTGCCCCGTACCCCGCCGGGGGAGCATGCTCCCCCGGTCCCCCTGTCCTGGGGACGGGTGCAAACTGAAGCTATGTGCCGGGCCGCGGCCAGTGCCTTTCCTGCATCATTGCCCCGCCCGAAAGCAAAAGGGAGGGAGCCACGCAGGCCCCCTCCCCCGATGTACGCGACAGCGCGCTATTCCTCGCCTTCTTCCTCGAAGCCGAAGTGCGAGCTCATCATGGGCCCGAAGTAGATGCCCGTGTCGTCCAGGTCTTCCTCGATGCGCAGCAGTTGGTTGTACTTGGCCAGCCGGTCGCTACGGCACAGCGAACCGGTCTTGATCTGCCCGGCGTTCAGGCCCACGGCCAGATCCGAGATGAAGTGGTCCTCGGTCTCGCCCGAACGGTGCGAAATCACCGTGGTGTACGCAGCCTGCTTGGCCATCTCGATGGTGTCCAGGGTCTCGGTCAGCGTACCGATCTGGTTCAGCTTGATGAGAATGGAGTTGGCCACGCCCTCGTCGATGCCTTCGGCCAGGATGTCCGGGTTGGTCACGAAAATGTCGTCGCCCACCAACTGGATGGTGTCGCCCAGCTTGTAGGTCAGCTCGCGCCAGCCGTCCCAGTCGGCTTCGGCCAGGCCGTCCTCGATGGAGATCAGCGGGTAGCGGGTGGTGAATTCGCCCAGCCACTCCACCATCTCGGAATTGGACAGGTTCTTGCCTTCGCCCGCCAGCACGTACTTGCCGTCCTTGTGGAACTCGGAGGCGGCGGCGTCGATGGCCAGCGCGATTTCCGCGCCGGGAATGTAGCCCGCTTCCTCGATGGCCTTCATGATGTAGCGGAAGGCCTCGTCGTGGTTCTTCAGGTTGGGGGCAAAGCCGCCCTCGTCGCCCACGCTGGTCACGTGACCGTCGGCGGCCAGCAGCGCCTTCAGGGTGTGGAAGGTCTCGGCGCCCATGCGCAGCGCATCGCGGAAGGTGGCCGCGCCGATGGGCATGATCATGAATTCCTGAATATCCAGGTTGTTGGGCGCGTGGGCGCCGCCATTGATGATGTTCATCAGCGGCACGGGCAGCACCTTGGCGTTCACGCCGCCCAGGTACTGGTACAGCGGCAGGCCCAGAAAGCTGGAGGCGGCGCGCGCGGTGGCCAGCGATACGCCCAGCATGGCGTTGGCGCCCAGACGCGACTTGTTGTCGGTGCCGTCCAGGTCCAGCAGGGTGTTGTCCACCTGCACCTGACGCAGGGAATCCAGCCCCACGACGGCCTCGGCGATTTCACCCATCACGATGTCCACGGCCTTCTCGACGCCCTTGCCCTTGTAGCGGCCCTTGTCGCCGTCGCGCATTTCCAATGCTTCGCGGGTGCCGGTGGAGGCGCCGGAAGGCACGGCGGCGCGACCGGTGTGGCCCGATTCCAGGGAGACTTCCACCTCGACGGTGGGGTTGCCGCGGGAGTCAAGGATTTCCCTCGCCCAGACGGATACGATGGTGCTCATCTGCATCTCCTTGGTCCTTTCATGTTCGTCGGGTTTCTGTCGGAATGTCGATACCAGACGCAACGCGTTGGAACCTGCTGCCAACGCAGTGCGCCGAAATGTCAGCAGATACGTGAGAACACCTGGCGATTCCTGCCGCTACGAGGACATAAAGACCGTAATGCGGCGGGCCCTACCGGGTTTCACGTTCCAGATACAACAACCGCAGGCCCTCCAGCAGAAGGTCGGGCCTGACGTGGTCGAAACAGCGGCTCACCCGCGCGATGTCCCGGGCGAATCCGCCCGTGGCCACCACCTCGGTGGGGCCGGGCAGCACGCCGCCAAGACGGGCCAGCACCCCTTCGGTCATGGACGCGAAGCCGAAAATGAAGCCGTGATTCAGGCTGGTGGTGGTGGACCTGCCGATGACCGGCGAGTCCTCTTCCACTTCCAGGCTGATGCGCGGCAGCTTGGCCGTGCGCGACGACAACGCCCCGGCGGACGACAGTACGCCGGGACAAATCAAACCACCAAGATACGCACCGTCTTCCACACAGTCAAACGTGGTGGCGGTGCCGAAATCCACGGATACCAGCGACCGGGGGCCGGGGTACAGCCGCCGGGCGGCATAGGCCGCCACCAGTCGGTCGGCCCCCACTTCGGCGGGGCGCTCGTAGCGGTTTTCCAACGGGATGGCGATGTCGCCGGGCGCGAACAGCAGCTTGCGGTACAGGTAGCGTTCGCAGGCGCGGCGGATCAGCGGGTTGACGCCGGGCACCACCGAACTGGCCACGCAGGCCCCCACGTCCGCCGGCCCCAGCCCGGCATGGCGCAACACCTCCAGCAGGCGCAGCCCGATGGAGTCGGCCGTCTGGCCGGGGTCGGTGGGCAGCACGTACGAAGTCAGCACGGCGGTTTCCACCGCGATGCCGATCTTGACGTTGGTGTTGCCGATGTCGAACAGCAGAAAATGCTGGGTCATGCCGCTTCCCGTATGCATGGATGTGGCCGCTGCCATCCCGTACGCGATGCACCTGTGCGCAAGTGTAGCCTGTTCGGACGGAAACGCAACCGTGGCGCGCCGCTTCGCCTACCCCAAAGCGGTCCGATTCGCAACGGTTCGCGGGCCGCTGGCGGGAAGGGAAATGGCGGGCCGCAACGGGTGCGGAGGATGCGCCCTGTCCCGGCCTGCCATCCGCCAGGCCGGGTCGCCAGCGCCGCCCCCGGATACTGGCCGACATGGCCCATACTGGCAGACACTTGCCGATGCCGGGCGCGCCTGCCTGTGCCGGGCCTGGGCGAACCGGGCCGAATCGGGCGAAACGGGCCGGTTCTGGCCGGACAACGAGGTGGCGCGGCACTGGCCCCCCGTTCGTCCCCAGTTGTACGCGACCGTGGATGGCCGTGGGCGCCGCCTGCCGGTTTGCACGTCGCTTGCATCAGTATCGGGGCATACGGAAAAAACTTCCAGGAGGCCGCCATGACCACGGGCATCACCACCATTTCGCAAGATACCTTCTCGCGCATCGACACGCTGCTGGCGCATGCCCGCGAGACCACCGAGGCCAAGCGATCCTCGCTCGACGCTGCCGGTTCCCAGGCCGCCCACGCCGCCCCGGCAGGGCTGAACGCCAATGCCGATGTGCCCCCCGCCGAGGCCGACCAGGCCTACAGTGCGGTCATGAACATGCTGGGCGCCCCATCCGGCGACGCGCACCGCTCGCTGGATCCGGAACGGGTGGCCCGCCTGCTGGACCTGTAGGCCCGCCTGCGGGCCGTCCCCCGGCAGTGCGGCAATGCCCGGCAACAGGCCGCTGCCGGTCCGCAAACAGCCCGGCACCGTTGCCGCCCACCGTTGCCGCCCTGTCGGCCACGGGCACGCGGTTTCGGTATTTTTCCGGCGCCGCAACGGCACGACGCCCTCATGCATGCGCAACTTTCGCATGCATGAGGGCGTCGTGCCTGTCCAAATTCCATTGCCGGTCCGGTCCCCATCCGCTGCCGGTCCGCTGCCGGTCCGCTGCCAGCCTGGCGCCGTTGTGCGGTGCGTCCGGTTTCAGAAGCGCCGGGCATGCCGGGCAAGGCCAGTGGCATCACGCCGGATCGGGCTCGCCCCTGCTGCGGGCCAGGGCCGTGTCGTGCACCCGCCTGGCCTGCTCCTTGTCCGGGTCCACCTCCATGGCCTTGCGCAAGTGGCGCAGGGCGCGCTTGGGTTCGCCCGCCTCCAGCAGGGCCTTGCCCATGAGCAGAAACAGCCGGTGTTCGTTGCGGTAGAAGCCCGTGGCCTCTGTGAAGGCTTCGTCCGCCTCGGCCACCTTCTTGTGCTCCAGCAGCCGCCTGCCGTGCAGCAGCAGCTTGTCCAACTGCTGCTTGCGGGCAATGGCCTGCTCGTAGGTTTCCTGTTCCTGCTCGTCGCGCATGGACCGCAGAATACGCGCCAGCATGGCCAGCAACTGCTTCTCGGCCCCCTTCTCGAACGTCAGCCCGCGCGGCGAAATGGCCGCGGCCCGCGCCTTCACGTCTTCGTCGCGCGAGAGCATCTGCACCATCTCGCGCAGCGCACCGTGCAGTTCGGCCAATTCTCGCCCGACGATGCCGCCGTCAACGATAGGCTGCACGCCCGCGGCGGTGGCCGCCAGGGCACGGGACACGTCGTGCCTGTGAAAATATGCCTTGGCTCGCGCCAGGTACTCGCGCGCCTGGCGCGCGTCGCCTTTGGGTGCCACCGGGTTGCCTCCGCTAGGCTGGACGCCGTGCGTCCCGCCCGTTGTGCTCGACGCTGCGGCCATGCTATGCCATGAAGCAAACAGCCCAAGGAGGCCACCATGGCGAAGTATCTGTACCTCGATCAGGACGAATGCATGGCGTGCGAATCGTGCGTCGAACTTTGCCCCGAGGCGTTCAGAATGTCCAGTGCGGGCGAATATGCGGAGGTCATCGACCTCAATACCACCGCGGAATGCGTGGAAGACGCCATCTCCACCTGCCCGGTGGAATGTATCGAGTGGCGCGAGGAATAGCCCCGCGTCCCTAAAGCCAACCTGTCCCGCGCCGTCGGGCGAGTCCCCAATCGGCCCCCCGTCCGACTCCCCCGACCAGTTCGCCCGGCATGTGCCATGGGGCAGCCCCTTTCCCGCCCGTTTCGCCACGTTCCACGCGGGCCGCGCGTTCTTGCCAGGACGCGCGGCCCGCATGCTTTCCGGTCACACGTCGGACACGCAGCATCGCGCGAAACCGCCCGTTCGCCTCATGCGCCGCAGACTTGCGGTCCCTGCCGACAGGCTAGTTCGGGCAGCAGCGCCAAGCTCCAGCAATTTCTGCACCCATATCCCGCCGGATCAACGGGAAAACGCCCCCCACTCCCGTAGGGTAGCGCAAAAAATCACGCCCTGTAGTTGACAATGAAAATCGTTTTCATTAAACGGGACAAAACGACGCGAGACTCGTCGGAAGGAGCCTCACATGTGCGCAGCACTCATCGGCGGAATGGACAGACTGAAGCGCGACTACATCAATGCAGCCCTCGCCAGCGGCGTGGACCTGAAGGTGTTCACGGGCAAGGAGAACCGCATCGCAGACAAGCTTGGCCAGGCGGACCTGGTCATCGTGTTCACCAACAAGATCTCGCACGCTGCCAAGCGCGAGGTGGTGCAGCACGCCAAGGCCAACAGCATTCCCGTGCAGATGCTGCACAGCTGCGGCGTTTCCACGCTGCGCCAGGCCCTGGATACCACCAACTAGAATTTCCGGCACGACGACGCCTCCGTCGCGGAACCCCGGCCTCACCCCAAGGCTGGCGGACGCGCCCCGCCCGGCGCTGCCGCACACGCTTCGAGCCGGGGTCCGCGACGGCGCAAGAGGCCCTGCCGACGCCGCCCCTGAACGGGGAAATCCCCGCGCGGCCATCACATCACCTTTCTGGACCAAGGACAAAGACCATGTGCGCAGCAAGCCGGATCGGCGCTTTGAACAGGCAGGGCATGCAGGCCCTTTCGGAAGGCAACCTCGCCAACGCGGACTTTCTGCTCTCGCAGGCTTTGCGCCAGGCCATGACCCTTGGGCTTTCCGGGTTCGAAGCCAAGATCCGCAACAATCTCGGGCTGGTTTGCCGGCTTCGTGGGCGCACCGACGAAGCCGTGGCCCATTTTTCCGCCGCCCTGGCCCACCTGGAAGCCAAGGTGGGCACGCAGCACCGCGTGTACACCGCCATCGCGGGCAACCTGGACGCCGCCAAGGCGGAAGTCGCAACCTGCGTCCAGCATTAGCCGCAACGGGCCGACTTCCGCCCGGACTCTGCCCCCGCCTGCCTGATGCGGCGGGGTGCGGCACAGCATCTTGCCACGCCCACCGGATGTTCCTGCACCATGTTGCGCGCCTTCCGCACCAACTCCGCATGACGCTGGAGCACCTGTGAGCAGGGCTCTGCTTCACCTCCCGCACGATGCATGTTCCGTGCATGCGCTACGCCATCCGCATGCAGTGTCACACCGCGTCTACGCAGTCTCCATCCCTTCTCCACGCCGGGAGCCGCGTTTCCCGGCCATTTGCGTGAAACGAGCGCCTTGACACTGGACGGCCCCCGCCCGTTTCCAGTAGGCTGTGCAGTACGCCTCAGCCCCCCGCCACATCGCGGGAAGAAGGCACGCCTACCGCCAAGGAGCCATACCATGAGCAGCGGCATCGAAGTCGCAAAACCCTTCGTCGCGGCCACCATCAACGTGCTGTCCACCATGGCGGGCATCACCCCCACGGCAGGGCCGCCCTACGTGAAGAAGAACAATGTGGCCAAGGGCGATGTGTCGGCCGTCATCGGCATTACCGGGTACAAGAACGGCACCATCTCGGTGACCTTCACCAAGAAGTGCGCCATCGCCCTGGTAAAGGCCATGCTGGGCGACGACATCCAGGACATCGTCCAGGACATCAAGGACGCCGTGGGCGAAGTGACCAACATGATCTCCGGCCAGGCGCGCGCGGGCCTTGCCGAAATGGGCATGACCTTCCAGGGGGCCACCCCTTCGGTCATCATGGGCGACGGGCATACCATCAGCCACATCACCAAGGCGCCCATCATCGCCATTCCCTTCGGCACCCCCCACGGCGACTTCACCGTGGAATTCTGCTTCGAATAGGCCGCCCTGCTCCCCCGTAGCGGCGCCGTCGGCGTCCGTGCGGGAACGCACGAGAGTTTTCCACTGCCTGCGTATCCACACCCCGCTGCCATGTTGTGCTTCGTGCCGCCGGAACCCCGGCGGCACATGTTTTTTCTCAACGCCAAACCCACACTAAAAATAGTTGTAATAATTTAAAATCAATCAATCTGCATATACTGCCGTGCACAAGCAACAGGCAACCCCGCTCACCATGTGGACAGCGGCGCACGCAACCTGTGAAAAGACCACGACGAAGACCCTGACAGCCCCTGCCGAAAGCGGAAAACCGGGAAAAAATAGCCCGGTATTCCACCCCCTAACAGGTTAAGGACTGGCTTTTCCAAAACACCCCACTATACAAAAAAATAGGGGTGCAGTAGGCTTCGGCTCGAACTAACCCGCCGGGTTAAAAATTCACTAGACACTTTCTTGACGGCGCGGAGCACTGCAACGCACCTGCCGCAAGGCGCCGCCAAGGGCTCTTCGATTCCGGGATCCCGCCGCCCGGACAAGGATACTTCCCGTCATGTCCTCCGCATGGAACCACGTGCATGGCTTCGAACGCCTGAGCCTCTGCGACTGGCCCGGCTACAGCAGTTGCGTCATCTTTCTGGGCGGCTGCAACATGCGCTGCCCCACCTGTCACAACTGGCAGCTGGCCTGGCATGCCGACACCCTGCCCCTGCTCTCCCGCGCCGCCATCGAATCCTACATCGAAGCCCGCCGCCACTGGCTGGACGGGGTGGTCGTGACCGGGGGGGAAGCGACCATGGTCGAAGGCTTCGCGGACATGCTGCGTGGCCTGCGCCGTTTCGGCCTGCCCGTGAAGGTGGACAGCAACGGCCTGCGGCCCGACGTGGTGGAACTCTTGCTGCGTGACGGCCTGGCCGATGCCTTCTCCATCGACGTCAAAGGGCCTTTTGCCCTCTACCCGCGCCTGTCCGGCGGCACCACCAGCCCGGACGAGGCCCGCGCCGCGCTTTCGCGCATCTTTGCGCTGGCCCAGGCGCAGCCCGATGCGTTCATGTTCCGCCTCACCCGCGTTCCCGTGCTTTCCGATGACGACGTGGAAGCGGCCCGCAGCCAGCTTCCCGCCGGATTCGACCTGAAGATACAGGATTACGTGCCCCCCCGGAGGAAGCATGCCGAAGCAGATTCTGAAACGCGACGGACGGCTGGAGACGTGGTCCACGGACCGCATCGCGGAAGCCATCCTGAAGGCCCTGAAAGCCAACGGCATTAAGGACCCGCTGCTCTCCCGGCGCATCGCCCACAGGGTGGAGCTGAAGCTCGCGGACTGCGAGATTCCCGAGCAGGAACAGGTGCAGGACACCGTGGAACAGGTGCTGATGGAATCGCGCCTGTACGCGGTGGCCAAGCGGTACATCATCTACCGCGAAACGCGCCGCACCCTGCGCGAGCAGAAGGCCGCCTTCCTCGACATTTCCGAGACCATCGACAACTACCTCACCAAGGCCGACTGGCGCGTGAACGAGAACGCCAACATGACGCACTCGTTCCAGGGCCTCATGCTGCACCTTTCCGGCACCTTGCAGGCCAAGTACGCGCTGGAGAAGTACCCCGAGGAAGTGCGCCAGGCCCACGACCACGGCTACTTCCACATCCACGACCTGTCCTTCGGCCTTGCCGGGTACTGCGCGGGCTGGAGCCTGCGCGACCTGCTGCTGGAAGGGTTCAACCTCGAGAACCGGTCCAGCGCCGGGCCAGCCAAGCATCTGGACACCGCCATGGGCCAGATGATCAACTTTCTCGGCACGTTGCAGAATGAATGGGCGGGCGCCCAGGCCTTCAACAACGTGGACACCTACCTTGCCCCCTTCGTGCGCAATGACGGCCTGACCTACAAGCAGGTGCGCCAGGCCATGCAGAAGTTCGTGTTCAACCTGAACACCACCTCGCGCTGGGGCGGCCAGAGCCCGTTCACCAACCTGACCTTCGACCTCGTGCCGCCCAGGCACATCGCCACCGAACCCATCATCATCGGCGGCGAATACAAGGATTCGGTCTACGGCGAATACGCGCCGGAAATGGAAATGCTGAACCGCGCCTTCCTGGAAGTGATGCTGGACGGCGATTTCCATGGCCGCATCTTCTCCTTTCCCATTCCCACGTACAACGTCACCAAGGACTTCCCGTGGGATTCGGAGATCGGCGACCTGCTGCTGAAGCTTACCGCCAAGTACGGCGCGCCCTACTTCCAGAACTTCATCAATTCCAACCTCAACCCCGAAGACGTGCGCTCCATGTGCTGCCGGTTGCAGATGGACCTGCGGCAGTTGCGCAACAAGGTGGGGGGGCTGTTCGGCGCGGGCGACCTGACCGGGTCCATCGGGGTGGTCACCCTGAACCTGCCCAAGCTCGCCTATCTCGCCCAGGGCGAAGAAGACTTTCTGGACATGGTGACCGAATACGCGGAACTGGCCCGCGATTCGCTGGAATTCAAGCGCAAGCTGGTCACCGCCAACCTTGAACGCGGCATGTTCCCGTGGTCGCGCCGGTACCTCAAGAACGGCTTTGCCGGGCACTTTTCCACCATCGGGCTGGTGGGCGGGCACGAAGCCTGCCAGAACCTGCTGGGCAAGGGCATCGAAACCGAGGCGGGCGTACGGCTGATGCAGCGCACCCTGAACCACCTGCGCAACCTGACCGCGCGCTTCCAGGAAGAAACCGGCACCCTGTACAATCTGGAAGCCACTCCCGCCGAAGGCACCAGCTACCGCCTGGCCAAGATCGACAAGTCGCTCTATTCCGAAATCAAGGCCTCGGGCAACGGCACCCCGTACTACACCAACTCCACCGCCCTGCCCGTGGGCATGACCGAAGACGTGTTCGCCGCGCTGGACCACCAGAACAAGCTGCAACCGCTGTACACCGGCGGTTCGGTGTTCCACACCTACCTCGGCGAATCCGTGGCCGACACCGAGGCCCTGAAGAAATTCATCATCAAGGCCTTCACCCAGACGCGCCTGCCGTACCTGTCCGTCACCCCCACCTTCTCGGTGTGCAAGGACCACGGGTACCTGCAGGGCGAACATCACCAGTGCCCCGACTGCGGCCAGGCCACGGAAGTGTACACCCGCATCGTGGGCTACTACCGCCCAGTGTCCCAGTGGAACAAGGGCAAGCAGGTCGAATACGACGACCGCGTCTGCTACAACGGGTTTTAAAGGCTAGAATAGCTATCGGGGGAAGGGACCCTTTGAAGAGGGTCGCCTTCCCCCGTACCCCCATCCCCCCAAACTTTTCGATAGGGGGTGGGTTCCGCCGCCATGCAGGCGGTTTTTCTTTTGGCACATTGCGCCAACCTGCCTGGGGTGCTTTCTTTCCATGAAATCCCCCTCCTTATGCCCCGCGACGGTCTCCCGTCGCGGGTGGCTGGTCGTGCGCAATACCAGGGATTACGAGTTTTGCCCGCCGGGCAAGGCGGCGTGCGCTTTTCGCGCGCAGTGTACTGAGGTACATGAGCACCGAAAAGCGCACGCCAACGCCGCCCGGCGGCAAAAGGCGGCAGCCGTTAGATAAGCGCATGCGCGAATCTTGCCCTAGCCGTTAGGTGAGCTTGCGAACCTTACGGATAGGGGCCGCAGCGCGCGGATGGCGACCGCAAAGCGCGGATCCTGCCTGCAGCGTGCGCGTACCGTGGCGGCACGCCCTCTTCCCCCCCACTGGCTTACCAAACCCGACGACCGCGTCACCCATCGCCATGCCCGACCACAGCTTCGACTTCGACCATGCCCCTGACAGACACAACACCGGCAGCCTGAAATGGGACGACATGGGGCGCATGTTCAACCTTTCGCCGGATGAAGCAGCCACCGCCATCCCCTTGTGGGTGGCCGACATGGACTTTCCCTCGCCCCCGGCGGTGCGCGATGCCGTGGCCCGGCTGGCCGACCTTGGCGTGTTCGGCTACCCGGCGGAAGGCACCGCCTGCCGCGAGGCCGTGTCCCATTGGCTGGCCACCCGCCACGGCTGGACCGTGAACCCCCGCCACCTGCTGCCCCTGCCCACAGTGGTGGCCTCGCTGTGCCTGTCGGTGCGCCTGTTCACCCGGCCCGGCGACGGCGTGGTCATCCAGACGCCCATCTACCCGCCCTTCCGCGCGGCGGTGCAGGATGCGGGCTGCCGGGTGCTGGCCAATCCGCTGGTCCTTGCCACGGATGCCGGGGGCAACCCCTTCCACGAAATGGATTTCGACGCACTGGATACGGCCCTTGCCGACGGCGGGCGCGGGGCCAGGGTGCTGCTGCTGTGCAGCCCGCACAACCCCGGCGGCAGGGTGTGGACCCGCGCGGAACTGACCCGCGTGGCCGAACTGTGCCTGAAGCACGGCACGCTCATGGTCAGCGATGAAATTCACCACGACCTGCTGCTGCCCGGCCACGCGCACACCGTGCTGGCCAGCCTGGCTCCGGAAGTGGCCGAGCGCACCATCACCGCCGTGTCCGCCGCCAAGGCGTTCAACGTGCCCGGCGCGGGGCTGGCCCACGTGGTCATAGAGGACGACACCCTGCGCCGCACCTTTCGCGCGGAACTGACCGGCCTCGGCATCCGCCACCCCAACATGTTCGGACTGGCCACCACGGAGGCCGCCTGCCGCCATGGTGGCCCGTGGCTGGACGCGCTGATGGCCTACGTCGCGGGCAACGCCGCGCTGGTGCGCGACGTGCTGGGGCAGCGCCTGCCCGCCGTCCGCGTCATGCAGCCGCAGGGCACGTACCTTTCGTGGGTGGACTTTCGCCCGCTGGGCCTTGCGGAGGCCGACCTGCTGCACCGGGTGCGCTTTGATGCGGGCGTGGTGCCCAGCCCCGGTTCCAGCTTCGGCCCGGAAGGCGAAGGCTGGCTGCGCCTGAACCTGGGCTGCCCGCGCGCGCTGCTGCGCACCGCGTTGGAGCGCATGGCGGATGTGCTGGGCAGGTAGCCCCAGATATCGGCTCCTGCCTTTCCCCACACACGCCCAAAAACAGCAAAATCCTCCGGAACCATCCGGAGGATTTTGCTGTTTCTATCCTCGCCCCACGAGCACAATAGCGTTTTACGCCACCAAGTGTCGCTCAAGGTTCTGGATGGCAGCGCGCACCTTAGCGTCGGGATAGGCATCGCCTTTCCATGCCTTAAACTGCTTCAGAATCGCATCCTCGGTGACGTCTTCCTCGGCCGCAGCCTTAAGCGCATTTCGGCAGTACAATACAGTACCGTAGACTTCCATCTCGTCGAAGCTCGGCGCTTTCTTGCCAAGTATGGCATCGTACAGGGCCGTCACGCAGGCACTGATGCGCGCCTTCTCATCCAAACGCAAATCCGGGCGTTCAGGGAGTTCGAGCACTTCGTATGCCTTATCCCCCTTCTTCGCCAGATTGTCCCAGAAGGCAAGATCTTCAAGACAACGCGACAACTCGCCAGAATAAGGACCATATGTGTAGGGACGGAACCGTAATCCCAGCGACACGCCCCACGCCGTCAGGAAGTAGGCAGTCTTCTGGATGTTGATCTTGGTCAACTCCACGCCGTGTTCCTGCATGACGTCCAGCAATTCGCAGACTATCTGCCGATTCAGGTCAGCCATATCCTGCTCCTTCTAGTACGTTTTTCCGCAGGTCTTCCTGACCAATTCTTCTGCCATGAGCCTGTGCGTTTCGGTAGTATAAATCCGGTAGATTGTCACCGGGCGAAGGGCGGAAAGAATAGTCGAATATGACATGATGTCAACAAGCCCGGCGTCTTTCGTCCGAACATAAATCGTTTCCTGATTTAGCCGGAATTCGTTCCCCTCGTCGTCGGAAGCGGCCAGCTTGGACACCTGCTCCGTTTTCATCCAATGGAAAAAGTCTTCATCTTTGCGCAAGCCCGCCGCTCTCAATTGCTCAAGAACTGCTTTGTACGCCTCTTCGGCCCCGTTCACGGTACTGGTCGTATCGTACACGGGGCAAAGGTGCCCGCCTCGCAAGAGCATCTTCGCCCAAGGATTTCCTGCACGCGCTTCCTGCTTGATGTGCCCAAAAATCGTATAGTCATCGAACCATTCGAATTTTTCCAGATCAACGCGGGTAAACACGCCGTTCGCCCAGTCGAGATCAAGCTGCGCGTCTTCCCATGTAGGCAGAAACTCCCTGAAAAAACGTTTCAGGACAAGATCATATCCTGTACGGGTGCGGTGATACGGAACCTGCATATTGTAATGATACCGAGCCATCAGAAAGGCTTCGACAACAAAAACATCACGCTCGTTGACGAATAGCTTGAGTATGCCATCCTGCCGCGTCGCCCCAAATGCTTGCATGTAGCGCGCGACATCGTATTCGCCGTACTTCACCCCGCACGCGTAGGAATCGCGCATCAGATAATCAGCACGATCCGCATCCAGATGCCCAGAAATAATCTGGTGTAACAACTGGTATTTCGCAAGGAACTGATCAGACAAAATTCCGATGACTGGGGGGGCGTGCTCATCCAGCACCTCCGCTATGGGGGCATGGTTCTGGATAATGTACCTCCCCAAGTGCTCATGTTTGAGCGGAGTGAGGATCATGTCCTCCGCTGCATGGGAGAAGGCCACGTGCCCTATATCATGCAACAAAGCAGCATATCTCAATCTCTTCAGGTTGGTAAGCTTGTCAACATGATCAAGAGGGATGTCGCTGTCCGGATTACCGATGATGCCCGTGAAGAGCTGCGTCGCACAATGCATCGCCCCAAGAGAATGAACAAAACGGGAATGTTCGGCAGCCGGGTATACGTATTTTGTCAACGCCAGCTGACCCACTCGGCGCAAGCGTTGGAAGATCGGCGTATCGACGATCCTTCGTTCTTCTTCCGTAAGATACACGTACCCATGCAGCGGATCACGTATCTTCCGGTTCGCGTTAAGATCTTGCCGCCAATCCCGCATGGTCCACCTCCTGCACCCGCATCCAATAGCTAAATCCGCCCTTCCTCCACGCCGTGGCAGGCCACCAGCGCGCCGCCTTCAAGCTGGCGGGCCTTTGGCACCTCCTGCATGCAGCGCGCGTTGGCGTGCGGGCAGCGGCCATGAAACACGCAGCCAGGGGGCAGGTTGATGGGCGTGGGCACGTCGCCGGAAAGCTTGATGTGCCCGGCGGCCTTGCCGCCGATGCGCGGGATGGCCGACAGCAGGGCCTGGGTGTACGGGTGGCGGGGGGTGCCGAACAGGTCGGCGGCGCTGGCCAGTTCGCACAGGCTGCCCAGATACATCACGGCCACGCGGGTGGAGATGTGCTCCACCACCGAAAGGTCGTGGCTGATGAACAGGTAGGTCAGGTTGCGCTTCTCCTGCATGTCCATCATCAGGTTGAGCACCTGCGCCTGAATGGACACGTCCAGTGCCGAGATCGGCTCGTCCGCCACGATGAACTCGGGGTCCACCACAAGGGCGCGGGCGATGGAGATGCGCTGGCGCTGCCCGCCGGAGAATTCGTGCGGGTAGCGCACGCCCCACAGCGGGTTCACGCCCACCTGTTCCATGACGTCGGCCACGCGGGAACGCACGTCGGCGTCGGAGATGCCGGGGTTGTGGAAGCGCACCGGCTCTTCCAGTATCTCGCGCACCTTCATGCGCGGGTTCAGCGAGGCGTAGGGATCCTGAAAGACCATCTGCATGCGGGTGCGGTAGGGCAGCATGCCGTTGTCGTTCAGGTTGTCGATGCGCTCGCCCCGGTACAGGATTTCGCCGCCGGTGGCCCGGTACAGGCCGATGACGGTGCGCGCCAGGGTGGACTTGCCGCAGCCCGATTCGCCCACCACGCTCAGGGTCTCGCCGGGCAGGATGTCGAAGCTCACGTCGTTGACGGCGTGCACCACGGTGTGCTTGCGGACGATGCGCCCGCCCGAGAATCGCAGCTGGTCCAGCAGCCCGCCGGATATGTCGAAATGCTTGACGACGTTGCGCAGCGAAAGCAGTGCGGTATTCTGGTTGGTCATATCGGCATCCCCCACAGGGGTTGTTTCCAAATTAGGATTTTCGTTCGTTGGCAAGGAAAACAAGCCTGCCATGAGGAAGTATGCCTCTCCCGTTAGGTGAGTCAGCGAACCTTACGGGAGAGGACCGCAACGCGCTCTTATCGTATTCGACCGATATGGCAGGCGAAGTTTGACGCAGCCAGCGGGCGAAAAGACAATTTAGAAACAGCCCCTTAGGCTACCATGTGGCAAGCAGCCAGCCGACCATCACTCTTCACTTCGAGCAGTGGCCGGGTGGTGGTGCACACGGTTTCGCACAGTTCGCAGCGGTTGTTGAACGGACAGCCGCGCGGCACGTCGGAAAGGCTGGGCATGCTGCCGGGAATCTGGTTCAGGCGGCGGCGCGCACGCGGCGCGGCCACATCCGCAAGGCCACAGTCGGCCTTGTCCGCACACTGCGGCAGCGCGCCCAACAGGCCGCGCGTGTAAGGGTGCAGCGGCTCGCCCACCACCATGCCGGTATCGCCCATTTCCACGATGCCGCCCGCGTACATCACCGCAATCTTCTGGGTGACCTGCGAGACCACGCCAAGGTCGTGGGTAATCAGGATGAGGCCCATGTCCTCCGACTGGCACAGCTCCAGCAGCAGGTCCATGATCTCGGCCTGGATGGTCACGTCCAGCGCCGTGGTGGGTTCGTCGGCGATGATCAGCGACGGCGACGTCAAGAGCGCGATGGCAATGACGATGCGCTGGCGCATGCCGCCGGAGAATTCGTGCGGATACTGGGTCAGGCGGCGTTCCGGCGAGGGAATGTAGACCTTGCGCAGCTTGTCCAGGGCAATGGCCTCGGCTTCCTTGCGGGTCACCTTCTTGTGGGCAAGGATGGTTTCGATCATCTGCGTGCCCACGGTCAGCACCGGGTTCAGGGTCATCATGGGATCCTGAAAGATCATGCTGATCCTGTTGCCGCGGATGTCGCGCAGGGTTTCCGCGCTGGCCCTGGTCAGGTCCTTGCCCTCGAACAGCACGGAGCCGCCCGCGATGAAGCCGGGCTTGGACACCAGGTTCAGGATGGAGAACCCGGTGACGGACTTGCCCGCGCCCGATTCGCCCACAAGGCCCAGGCGCTCGCCCCTGCCCAGGGTGAACGAGACATCGTTGACGGCGGTAAGCGCGGTGTCGCGCAGCGCGAACTTGACGGTAAGGTTGGATACGTCGAGCAGCGGTTGCATGGGCTAGTCCTTGTACAGCTTGGGATTCAGGAAGTCCCGCAGCCAGTCGCCAAGCAGGTTGATGGACAGCACCAGCAGGATCAGCACCACGCCGGGAAACAGCGTGATCCACCAACTGCCGCTGAAAAAGTACTGGAAGCCCGACTTGATCAGCGAACCCAGCGAAGGTTTGGTCACCGGCATGCCCAGGCCCAGGAACGACAGCGCCGCCTCGCTCATGATGGCGTTGGCCACCTGCACGGTGGAAATGACCAGCACCGGGGTGAGCGTGTTGGGCAGGATGTGCCGCCACATGATGCGGAACGGACGAAGGCCGATGACCCGCGCCGCCTCCACGTATTCCTTCTTCTTCTCCGCCAGCACCGATGCACGCACGGTGCGCGCGTACTGGGGCCATTCGGCCAGGCCGATGACCAGCACCAGGAAGGGCACGGCCACCTGCTCGTAGCGGCCCACGCCAAAGGTCATCTGCACGATGGCCCCCAGGAAGATGGCCACCATGTACGACGAAAACGACAGCTGCACGTCGGCGATGCGCATCAGGATGTTGTCCAGCCTGCGGCTGCCGTAGCCGGAAAGCAGGCCCACCATGATGCCGATGCACGCCTGCATGGCCACGGCCCCCACCCCGATCAGCAGCGACACGCGCATGCCGTACAAAATGGCCGAGAACAGGTCGCGCCCCTGGTTGTCGGTGCCCAGCAGGAATTCCGGATTGCCGCCGTCCTTCCACAGGGGGGGCGTTTCCGCGTCCATGATGTCGATGTTGGCGCCGTCGAACGGGTTGTGCGGGGCAATGACCGGGGCCAGCAGGGCCGAGGCGGCCAGGATGACGAACAGGGCGAAGCTGGTCACCGCCACCGGGTCGCGCAGGAAGGAATACAGGAAGTACGACTGGCGGAAACGTTTCAGAAGACCGGCCATGCTACTTCCTCCCCGCTATGCGGACCATGGGATTCACGAAACCGTAGATAAGGTCCACCACCGTGTTCACGGTAACGAAGATGGCCCCCACAAAGATCAGGTAGGCCACCAGCAGCGCCGTGTCGGCGCGCTCCACGGCTTCCACGAACATGAAGCCCATGCCCTGCCACTGGAACACCGTCTCGGTCAGGATGGTGAAGGCGATCATGATGCCAAGCTGCACGCCGCCCACGGTAATGACCGGCAGAAGGGTGTTCTTGAAGGCGTGCACCATCACCACGCGCCATTCGGGCAGGCCCTTGGCCCGCGCGAACTTCACGTACTCTGTTTCCAGCGCCTCCTTCATCTCGGCGCGGATCAGCCGGATGAACAGCGGCAGCATGATGGACGACAGGGCGATGGAGGGCAGGATGATGTGCTTGAAGTTGGACCAGGTGGTCAGCACCGATGTCCACCCCGGAAATATCTCCACCGGATTGCCGCGCCCGAACGAGGGCAGCCAGCCAAGGTGCACCGAAAAGATGTAGATCATGAAGATGGCCGTCAGGAACACCGGCACCGAAACCCCCACGATGCTGATGCCCATGAACAGGCGCGACAGCACCGAGCGCGGACGGCAGGCGGAATACACGCCCACCGGCACCGAGATCAGCACGATGATGCACTGGGCCACGAAGACCAGTTCCAGCGTGGCGGGGGCTTTCGCCAGAATCACGTCCAGCGCGGGCTTGCGGTAGAAGTACGAGGTGCCCAGGTCGCCCTGCACGGCGTTCTTGGTGAAGCGCGCCCACTGGACCAGGTACGGGTCGTTCAGCCCCAGCTTTTCGCGCAGGGCCTCGCGTTCCTTGACGGATACGGACACGCCCACCATTTCGCGCGTGGGGTCGCCGACGGACTGCTTGATGGCGAACCCGATGAAGCTGATGATGAACATGACCAGCAGGGCTTGCGCCACCCTGCGGACGATGAATGCGAACATGTGCGTCTCGTTGCCGGTAACGGCGTTGCTGGTTGCCGCGGTGCCGCGTGCCGCGCGTCACTGTCGCACGATGCGGGCCACACGATACGGGCCCACTCGATGCGGGCGCCACACGGCGCCCTCCCCCCGCACTCTACGGAACGGGGCCGGACTGACGGCGGCAGCGCCCGCGCGCTGC
>NZ_VRYY01000806.1 GCF_015731765.1 Nitratidesulfovibrio oxamicus | reverse complement strand
TGCGCCCGGAATCGACGGGCGAAGCCCGCGCCGTGGCCGCGCTGTGCCGCCGTCTGGGCGTGCCCTGCCGAATGACGCGGGCAGACGTGGCCGAACGTGCGATGCGGGAGAACTGCGGCCTTGAAGACGCCGGGCGGCGCGCCCGCTACGCCTTCTTCGAAGCAGAGCGCCAGCGCATCGGCGCTGACTGGATCTGCACCGCCCATCAGTCGGACGACCTGTGCGAGGACGTGCTGCTGCGTCTGGTACGCGGCACCGGTTGGCCCGGGCTGGGCGGCATGGCCGCCATGGACCCGGCACGGCGCATCCTGCGCCCCCTGCTGACCACGGAACGACGCGACATCGATGCCTTTCTGGCGGACCTTGGCGTGCTGCCCGTGCGCGATCCGTCCAACGCCGATCCGGCCTACCGCCGCAACCGACTGCGCCACCAGGTGCTGCCCCTGCTGCGCGCCGAAAACCCGGCCCTGGGCGAGGCGGTCCGCACGCTGTGGGAACTGGCGCGTTGCGATGCCGACTACTGGACCTGCCACCTGGCCCATGCACAGGCCATCCATCATGACGGCGACCGCATGGATGACGCCCCCACCCTGCCTGCGGCAACATGCGGCGCGTCCTGCACAGGGCCGTCATCCATGGCTGCCGCAGCCACGCCGCAGCGCATCCTGCTGCCTGGTCGCACCCTTCGCGGCCTGCACCGCGCGGCGCGCCTGCGCCTGTACAAACGCATGCTGGACAGGCTGGGCCCCGGCCAGCCGCTGGCCGCCAGCCTGATGGACCTGGACGCGGCATGGCATTCCGGTCGTGGCAGGGCCTGCGTGCAGTTTCCCGGCGGCAAGACGGCGCGGGTGGTGTCCCTGACCGACGGCGACGGCAAGTGCGAGGAGGGCGGTGGAGGCATCGAGTTTCGCGCATCCGCTACCCTGCCCTCCTGACTCCCACCGGCCTGCGCCCCTTGCAGCGCCTTTTCACAAGGTCTTTCCGCCGGAATGTCGCAGCAACGGCTGGCCTTCCCCGTTCCCGCTCCCCGTCCTGCTTCACCGTCCGCACCGCCCCCGCCTCTGGCCCGCCAAGCTTACACGACATGCCTCACCCGTTTTCCCCGACAATCCTGCCGCATTTCGCGCATTTCTCACGAGCTTGGGAAGGGCTTTGATTGACAGAGGGGCGGCCTTCGCGGTAATCACTCGTGAAAATTATTACAAGGAGGTTCGGGGTGAATATCCTCATCTTCGGTCCCAATGGTAGCGGCAAGGGCACCCAGGGGGCGCTCGTCAAGAAGAAGTACGATCTTGCCCACATCGAATCGGGCGCCATCTTCCGCCAGCACATCGGCGGCGGCACCGAACTTGGCAAGAAGGCCAAGGAATACATCGACCGTGGCGACCTCGTGCCCGACGACATCACCATCCCCATGGTGCTGGAAACCCTGAAGGGCGCCGGTCCCAACGGCTGGCTGCTCGACGGCTTTCCCCGCAACATGGTGCAGGCCCAGAAGCTGTGGGACGCCCTTCAGGCCGAAGGTCTGAAGCTGGATTACGTCATCGAAATCCTGCTGCCCCGCGAAGTGGCCAAGAACCGCATCATGGGCCGCCGCCTCTGCAAGAACGACAACAACCACCCGAACAACATCTTCATCGACGCCATCAAGCCCAACGGCGATGTGTGCCGGGTGTGTGGCGGCAGCCTGTCCGCCCGTGCCGACGACCAGGATGAAGGCGCCATCGGCAAGCGCCACGACATCTACTACAACACCGTGGACGGCACCCTGGCCGCCGCCTACTTCTACAAGGATCTCGCCGCCAAGGGCGTGACCAAGTTCATCGAGCTCGACGGGGAAGGCTCCATCGACTCCATCAAGGAAACCCTGCTGAAGCAGCTGGTCTAGGCCGGTTTCCTCCAAGCCTGAATGCACGGCGCCCCGGTCGCAAGACCGGGGCGCTTTTGCGTTGCTCCAGCATGTTCGTTGCCGCCGTGTCGGGCGTACGCACACCCGCCGCGGACACCGCCATGGAAACGCGGGGCAAGTTCCGCCTATCTGCGCCAGTATTCGGGCAGGAACAGCACGAGGATGGTGTAGATTTCGAGCCGCCCCAGCAGCATGCACAGCGAAAGCAGCCACTTGGCCAGCCCTGGCAGGTGCGCGTAATTCTCCGTGGGGCCCAGGCTGCCAAACGCCGGCCCCACGTTGCCAAGGCACGAGGCCGTGGCGGAAAAGGCGGTCAGCACGTCCATGCCGAGCGCAGTGAGGATGATGCCCACCCCGGCGAACACCGAAACGTACAGCACGAAAAAGCCCACCACGCCCGAAACCACGTCGGGCGGCACGGTGCGGCCCCCCAGCTTCAGATGGCGCACCGCGCGCGGGTGCACCAGCCGGAACAGTTCCTGGTGGGCCAGGCGCAGCAGCACCATCACCCGCATGCACTTCAGGCCGCCGCCGGTGGACCCTGCGCACCCGCCCAGAAACATGAAGAACAGCAGCAGCCCCTGCGCCAGGTGGGGCCATACCTCGTAGTCCGCCGTGGCGAAGCCGGTGGTGGTGCAGATGGAGACCACCTGGAAGGCCGCCGCCCGCAAGGATGACTCCGCATCCGCGTAATGGCCGCTGTACAGTCCGGCGGCAATGACCAGCGTGGCCCCTGCCACCAGCACGGCGTAGAAGCGGAATTCCGCATCGCGCAGCAACGCCCCCGGCCTGCCCTGCAACACCTTGAAGTGCAGGGCGAAGTTGGCTCCCGCCAGGAACATGAAAATCGTGATGGTCCACTGGATGAACGGACTGTCGTAGTACCCCACCGAGGCATTGCGGGTGGAAAACCCCCCTGTGGCCAGCGTGGCGAAGGTATGGGTGGAGGCGTCGAACAGATTCATGCCGCCCGCCCACAGCAGGCCGGTCTGGGCCAGCGTGAGCAGCAGGTACACCTGCCACAGCACGGCAGCGGTGTCCTTGATGCGCGGCTTCAGCTTGTCCGGGGTCGGGCCGGGCACCTCGGCCCGGTACAGCTGCATGCCCCCCACGCCGAGAAACGGCAACACGGCCAGCGACAGCACGATGATGCCCATGCCGCCCAGCCAGTGGGTGAAGGACCGCCAGAACAGCAGGCTGGGGGCCACCGCCTCGATGTCGGTAAGGATGGAGGCCCCGGTGGTGGTGAACCCGGAAACGGATTCGAACAGCGCGTCGGTCCAGCCGCAGATGCCTGCCAGCACGTAGGGCGCACCGCCCGCCACACCGGCCACCAGCCAGCCAAGGGCCACGATGGCGATGCCCTCGCGGTGATTCAGCGACCAGTCGCGCCCCCTGCGCCACCCCAGCATCAGCAGGCTGCCCGCAAGGCCGGTTGCCCACAGGGAATGGAACAGCGGCCACACGCCCGCATCGCCATACCACAGGCCCACGCCCAGAGGCACGGCCATGGAGGCAGCCAGGCAGCACAACAACGCCCCCACGGCGTGGCATACCGTACGCGCGTGCATGGTCAGAAGCTCTTCAGCGAGACCATCAGGGCCTGCTCCACCCGGCTTACCGCCTGCCGGGTGGAAAGGATGATGATTCGATCCTGCGGTCGGATGACCGTATCACCTCGCGGGATGAACACATCGTCACCGCGCAGCACCGCCAGCAGCAGCGCGCCGGACGGAAAGTCCAGTTGGCTCACCGGCTTGCCCACGATGGCCGAATGCGCCTGCGCCACGGCCTCCATGGCCTCCGCCTCGTCGCCCCGGACGGAAATGGACGACAGCACCTTGCCCTGCCGCACGAAGTGCAGAATGCTGTTCACTGCCGAAAGGCGCGGGCTGACGGAATGTTCGATGCCGATGGCCCGCACCAGCGGCTGGTATTCGGCCTTGTTCACCCGGGTAACGGTCTGTGCCGCGCCCATGGACTTGGCCAGCAGGCAGGAAAGGATGTTGGTCTCCTCGTCGCCGGTGACGGCCACGACCACGTCCATGCCCGCCACGTTTTCCTCGCGCAGCAGGGCCTGGTCGGTGCCGTCGCCGTGCAGCACCAGGGTGGTGTCCAGTTGTTCGGCCAGGTGGGTGCAGCGGGCGGCGTCGCGGTCCACCAGCTTGGTGTGGTAGCCCTTGCGTTCGAACAGCCGGGCCAGCCGCAGGCCGATGTTGCCCCCGCCCACGATGAGCGCATGGCGGATGATGCGCTCCTCCCGCGCGAGGGATGCCAGCAGGGCCGGGCGCGTACCTTCGTCGTACACGAAGTAGACGATGTCGCCCTGCCGGATGACGTCGGCGCCGGTGGGGATGATCAGCCGCTCCTCGCGCACGATGGCGGCCACCATGATGGCTCCCTCGCCCACTATCTCGCGAAAGCGCATCAGTTTCTGGCCCACCAGGGGGCCTTCTTCCACCCGGATGCCCGCCATCTTGATGCGACCGCCCGCAAATTCGCCGTATTCAACCGCGCCAGGCACGCTGAGTATGCGGTCGATGGTGCGCACCACCTCGACTTCCGGGTTGATGAGCATGCTGATGCGCAGGGCATCGCCGCGCAGGGCGTCGTGGTAGAGGGTGTATTCCTCGTTGCGGATGCGCGCCAGCTTCACCGCGTCGGGGGCAATGGCATTGGCAAACAGGCAGGCGATGATGTTGGTTTCATCACTGTCGGTGACGGCCAGGACGATGTCCGCCTCGTCCGCGCCCGCCTCGGACAGTACCGATGGGCTGGAACCGGACCCCTGCACGGCCTGCACGTCCATGGCATCCGTCACACGGCGCAGCGCGTCGGTGTTCTGGTCAATGACGACCACCTGCTTGTTCTCGCGTGAAAGTCGCCCGGCAATGTGAAACCCCACTTCACCCGCGCCGATGATGACGATCTTGAGCTGCTCGGACTGCGGCTGACGCCGGAAAAAGGCCATCACGTTCCCCCCGTATGGTCATTGGCGGTACCGGTGCAGTGCGTGGGCAACATCCGGCGTGCGCGCCGCGCTGGCATACCAGAGGCAGGGGTGAAATGCAAAACGGTGCGCAGACCCGCAAAACACGGGGGCATCGGCATGGGGGGCATGACACGGAAACGCCGCATGCGCTGCCGAGGCAACGCCCCCCCCGACAGGTATGCCAAAGGACATGGGCAGCGCGCGGAAAACGCGAAAAGCCCGCCGGACGAATCCGGCGGGCCAACGCGCGATGCAAAGGCGGGACTACTCGACGGAGCCCACGGCCTTGGTCAGGCGGGAAATCTTGCGAGCCGCCTTTTTCCAGTGGATGACGCCCTTGCCGGCGGCCTTGTCGAGCACCGACATGGCCTGGGTCAGGGCCTGGGCAGCGGTGTCCTTGTCCTTCTGCAGGACGGCGGCACGCACGGCCTTCACCACGTTCTTAATTCTGGTCTTGGCGGCGCGGTTGCGCGCGGCGCGCTTCAGGCTCTGCTTGTGCCGCTTGATGGCAGACTTGTGGTTAGCCAAGGTAACTCCTCCGAATGGCTTCGCAATATATGTTCAGTTAATTTCTGGGCTGGAACACGGGGAACCAGTCAATACCCGCATGGCAGGGGCTTGTCAAGCCCGCGCCGCCGCATTCCGCGCCATTGGCCGAATTCCGGTGGATTTCGGAGCCAGCGCACGGTGTTGAAGGCCGGAACCAACGCCCCGGCCCCTGCCCCCCCGTGCGTCGAGGGGGAGACAATTACATCTGCAACGCGCCGAAGTCGGCCAGGCGTCCCAGCCGCAGCGTCAGCGCCTTGAGCAGGTTCAGGCGGTTGGCACGCACGGTTGCATCGTCGCACATGACCATCACGCCGTCGAAGAAGGCGTCCACCGCCGGGCGCAACTCGCCCAGCAGGCCGAACAGGCTGGCAAAGTCGTCCGCCGCCCACAGGGCGTCGAAGCGCGGGGCCACTTCTTCCAGCCGGGCGGCCAGGGCCTTTTCCGCATCCTCGGCCAACAGGGCATGGCTGTACGCGCCGTCGAGCACGGTACCACCCTCCTGCCCCTGCTTGCGGATGATGTTGGACGCGCGCTTGAAGGTCAGCACCGCGCTGCCGAAGTCGTCGCGACGGCTGAAGTCGGACAGCGCGGCCAGACGCGCCCCGGCGGCGCGCACGTCGATGCCCGCGCCTTCGGGCGTGTCGGCGGCCAGGGCCGCTTCCACCAGCAGGGTTTCATGCCCGGCGGCCATGAAGTGGTTCCTGAGCCGGGCCATGAAGAACTCTTCCAGCTTCACCAGCGCGTCCGCCGGGGCCAGCTTCCACGCGCGCTCGCCGTACAGGGCCAGCGCCGTGCGGAACAGTTCCCGCACGTCGATGCGCAGGCCGTGTTCCAGCACGATGCGGGCGATGCCAAGGGCACAGCGGCGCAGGGCATACGGGTCCGCCGCGCCGGTGGGAATCATGCCCAGGCCGAAGCACCCGGCCATGGTATCCGCCTTGTCGGCAACGGAAAGCAGCGCGCCGGCCAGAGTGCCGGGCACCGGGCTGTCCGGCCCGGCGGGCAGGTACTGTTCGGCCAGGGCGGCGGCCACGGTTTCCGGCTCGCCCATGCGACGGGCGTAAATGCCGCCCATGATGCCTTGCAGGGTGTCGAATTCACCCACCATCTCGGACACCAGGTCGGCCTTGGACAGGCGACCGGCGCGGGCGCAGGCCGCCTCGTCGGCAACGCCGCCGACCTTGACCTGACTGGCGGCCAGCCAGGCGCACAGCTTTTCGAGACGGCGAGTCTTGTCGCCCATGGAACCCAGCGGCCCCAGGAAGATCACGTTGTCCAGTTCGGCCAGCCAGGCGTCGAAGCTGGCGGCAAGGTCGGTCTTCCAGAAGAAGCGGCCATCTTCCAGCCGGGCGCGCAGCACGCGTTCCCAGCCTTTCTTGACCAGCGCCCCATCCAGCGGGGTGAGGTTCAGCACGGTAAGGAAGTGCGGCAGCAGTGCGCCGTCCGGCCCTTCCACGCCAAAGCTCTTCTGGTGGCTTTCCATGCTGGTCAGCAGCACTTCGCGCGGCAGTTCCAGGAACGAAGGGTCGATGTCGCCCAGCAACGGCACCGGGTGTTCGGCAAGGCCCTGCACTTCATCAAGCAGGCTTTCCTTCCACAGGATGCGCCCGCCCGCAGCCTCTGCAGCGGCGTTGCCGCCCGCCAGGATCATGGCGCGGCGCTCCGCCGGGTCGGGCGTGACGCCGCCCTTTTCGGTGACCACGTTCAGGTAGTCGTCGGCAGATTTCACAACCAGCGGACCGGCCCCGTGGATGCGATGGCCCCAGGTGACCCCGCCGGAAACCACACCGCCCACCTCGAAGGGCACCACCGCGTCGTCGAACAGGGCCAGCAGCCAGCGCAGCGGACGACCGAAGGTGAAATCGCCGCTGCCCCAGCGCATGCGTTTGGGGAACGGCAGCGCGGCCACGATGGCCGGGCAGGCGGCGGCGATGAGATCCGCCGACATGGCCCCGCCGGTGCGCTTGCGCACGGCGATGTATTCGCCCTTGTCCGTGGACAGGGTGAAAATGTCGGCCATGTCCACGCCCTGGGTGCGGGCAAAGCCTTCTGCCGCCTTGGTGGGCTTGCCTTCGGCGTCGAAGGCCACGCGCACCGGCGGGCCGGGCACCACTTCTTCCGCCTCGCGCTGCACGGGGTTGATGCCCTCGATGAGCACGGCGGCGCGGCGGGGGGTTGTCAGCACCCGGATGGATTCATGCTCCACCCCGTTGTCGTCCAGCGCGCGGGCAAAGCGTTCCGCCAGTTCCCGCTCCAGGCCGGGCAGGAAACGGGAGGGCAGTTCCTCGAAACCTATTTCAAGCACGAATTGCGACATGCTCACGTCCTTCCTTCTTGTTCCGGACTAGCGGGCGGAAGCCAGCATGGGATACCCGAGTTCCTCGCGCTGGGCGGCGTACAGCCGCGCCACGGCGGAAGCCAGGGCGCGCACGCGGCCGATGTAGCCGGTGCGTTCGGTGATGGAGATGGCCCCGCGCGCGTCAAGCAGGTTGAAGGTGTGCGAGCACTTCAGGCAGTAGTCGTAGGCGGGCCACAACAGCCCTTCGTCGCACAGCCGCCTGCACTCGGCCTCGGCGGCATTGAACTGGTCCAGCAGCATTTTGGGATTGCTGGCCTCGAAGTTGTACTTCGACTGCTCCACCTCGTTCTGGTGGTAGATGTTCCCGTAGGTCACCCGGTCGTTCCACGAAAGGTCGTAGACCGATTCCTTGCCCTGCAGGTACATGCACAGCCGCTCGAGCCCGTAGGTGATTTCCACGCTGGTGGGGGCAAGGTCTATGCCGCCCACCTGCTGGAAGTAGGTGAACTGGGTCACTTCCATGCCGTTCAGCCACACTTCCCAGCCAAGGCCCCAGGCGCCCAGGGTGGGCGATTCCCAGTCGTCCTCCACGAAGCGGATGTCGTGGGCCGCCGGGTCGATGCCGAGGGCGCGCAGGCTGTCCAGGTAGATGTCCTGCACGTTGTCGGGCGAAGGCTTCAGGATGACCTGAAACTGGAAGTAGTGCTGGAGCCGGTTGGGGTTTTCTCCGTAGCGGCCATCGGTGGGACGGCGCGAAGGCTCAACGTAGGCCACGTTCCACGGTTCCGGCCCGATGACGCGCAGGAAGGTCGAGGGGTTGAAGGTACCGGCCCCGCATTCCACGTCGATGGGCTGCATGATCACGCAGCCCCGCTTGGCCCAGAAATTCTGCAAGGTGAGGATGACGTCCTGAAAATGCATGCTGTACCCCTGATTATCCTGACTTGACCTGACTGTTGACGCTGGTGGCCGGACCGACTGCAAGGGCTGGCCGCCTCTTCTGGCTGGTCCGCCTCGTCTCGCAGGCCCGGCATGTGGCCCCGCGCTACAGGCGGCGGAACCGCCCGTTGTCCCACGCAAGGCCGATGTGAAACTGGATGAAGCCTTCCACCGCGCGGGTGCATTGCCGCCGCACGGCGGCCCTGTTCCTTGCGTCGGAGGGATTCTGCGTGCCGATTGCATCGGGTTTGTCCGCCTGATCGGGCTGGTCGGCCAGATCAGGCGGGTCGGCCAGATCAGGCGGGTCGGCCAGATCAGGCGGGTCGGCCAGATCAGGCTGACCGGTCCGATTGACCAGATAGGCCCGGTTGACCCCACGGGCGGAATCGTCCGCCACTGATGCCATCGACGCGGAGGGACGCTGCGACGCCGACACATCGGCGCCGTGCCTCCCCCCCGAAATTTCCTGATGCCGTGCCGCGTGTTCGCCGGCCCGGCCATCACTGCCCATGCTCGCGCCGCCCATGGCCTCGTCGCCCATGTCCTCGCTGCCGAGCACCGGCCCGAACGGATCGCTCTCGAACACCGCGCTGCCGTTCCACAGGGGGCGCGGAGCCTCCCGGGGCGGCAGCGGTGCGGAGGCGGCCCCGACTGCCTGACCACTGTCCGGCGGCACGCTGTCAGCCAGAACGCTGTCCGGCAAACGGCACAGGCAGTCGTCCAGCGAACCGTGCCCGCCGTCGCCAAAGGCGAGGCCCGACAGGCTGCCCAGAAAACGCCCGTCCATGAACCGGGGCGACGCGCCGCCCGCAAAGCCGTTGCGGGCGGAATCGGCACGGGGGCTCATGTCCGGCGGGGGCAGGTCATACTCCGCCCCGTACGCGCCGGAGGCAGCGGGCATGGGTGCATTGCCGCCCGGCACGTTTCCACCCGGTGTCGCGGGAAACGTCAGGAGATGCATCGGGGGGGACCCACCCGGCTCCGGCATCACTCCGCCCATCCCCGGTGCCGGGGGCAGCACGCCCGGCCACAGAAGCGGTGAATTGTCCTGCACAAAGCGCAACACGTCAAGCGCTTCACGCTCCACCCGCACACGCGGCCCCGGCAACGGCAGGCAGGCATCACACTGGGCCGCACCCTCCTGCACCAGAAAGGCCGCACCCGCCACGTGGGTCAGGTCCGCGCCGCAGGTGGCGCAACTGTCCAGCCGGGGCGCATAGCCCTGCTCCGCCGCCAGGCGCAGCCGGAACAGCACCGGCAGCATGTCGGGCACGGGGCCGCCGCCCTCCAGCAGTTCCAGCACGTCCTCGACCAACTGATGGGTGGCCGCAGCCCCTTCCGGGCCGCAGCCCAGGGCTTCGAGAAATTTCAGACAGTTCACCGCCGCGCCAAAACGCGGCCAGTCGCGGCGCAGGCGGTCCGGCCCGCGCAGCAGGGTGCCTTCCTGAATGGACAGGTACTGCCCGCCCCGCGTGGACTTTATCCGCAAGAGCGAGCGGTTGAACAGGTCGAGACAACCGCAGAAGCGCTTGCGGCTCCGGCAGCCGCCGAAGGCGAAGGCGGTGAGCAGGCCTCGTGTCGGAGACAGGAAGCGGACCCAAAGGTCCGCTTCCCTGAAACGTCCGGTGCGGACGATCAGCACCTGTTCCGAAAACTCCATGGCTGCCCTGCCCTTGCGGGCGTTGTTGGGTTGGCGTGTCGGCGCCGGGCTGCCGACCGGATTCGCTGCCCGCTATTGCGCCTGCGGCGGAAACACCAGGGTCCGCACCTGGCCCATATCGCCGGGCGCGGGCTGTTCCTGACCATTGTAGCGGATACGCACGCCGCCCGCATTGCCGAGCTTGAGCGTGAGGCGCTTGGAAAAGGTCAGCGCAAAGGTCTGGCCCTTGTGCAGCGAGAACTGGCGCACGTCGGAATCATCCGCGCTGGAATGCACCCAGCAGTCGGCCAGGGCAATGACCACGATGCGGTGCGTGCCGCCCGCCAGCATGGAGCCGTCGGTGTCGGCGCCGCTCGTGGCGGCTGCTTCGCTGTCGAACACGCCGCCCTGCGGACCGGCCCCGGCAGCGACGGGCGCTGCGG
>NZ_VRYY01000804.1 GCF_015731765.1 Nitratidesulfovibrio oxamicus | reverse complement strand
TGGCCGCCGGGCTGCCCCTTGACCCCCGCGACACGGCATGGCGCTGCAACGTGGTGGCGCTGGACGCCCATGGCCGCATGGCCGACCCCGCCGCCACCCTGCTCCCCGCCACGGAGCAGGCGATTGCCCGCATCGTGTCCGAGGCCTTTCCGCCCCCGGCCCATGCCACGGCCCATGGCGGCGGCTTTCGCTTCACGGTGGTGGAACGGGAAACCACCAGCCACATCGCCTCCCCCACTTCGCCCGTCCCGCCCGCCCCTTTCACACCCACGCCTTGCACGCCCGCCGGACCACAGGACGTCGTAGGTCAATCCCCCGCCGACGCGCTGCGCAACCTTGCCCGCCACCACCCGGCCCTGCACGCGCGCATCACGGCGGCCAACGCGCACCTTGCCCGACTTACTGGAGCGGACGCCCCGCACGGTCTGGCCCTGTGGCCATGGGGTTGCGGTCACCGCCCCGAACTGCCGCCATTTGCCGCCGGGAACGCCGCCGCCTCCGCTTCGGG
>NZ_VRYY01000803.1 GCF_015731765.1 Nitratidesulfovibrio oxamicus | reverse complement strand
GCCAGCGGCACCACCATGCGCCGCCAGCCGCTCCAGCCGCCCTCCACCGCCAGCAGCCCGGACAGCACCCCCACCGCGCCGAACAGCGCCGTGGAAAAGCCCAGGCTGACGTGCGATGCCGGGCGCGCCAGGGCATTCAGCACGTTGCCGCCCGCACCCGCCATGATGGTCAGCAGCCAGCCGGGGCCGCTGCCCACGCGGCGGCACAGGGGAATCAGAAAGAAGCTGCCGAACAGGATGTTGCCGAACAGGTGCGGACTGTCGGCATGCAGGGTCAGGGCCGTGACCACGCGGTACCATTGCCCGCGCGCGACGGTGTAGTAGACGTCCATGGCCCCGGCATCGCGCCACACGTCGGGGTCCAGGTCGGGCAGGGGCAGGTGCAGATCCCACCACCAGCCCATGCGCACCCCGTGCCACAGGGCCAGCAGCAGCAGGCCCAGCAGGGTCAGATGGACGTTGGCGCGCAGGGGGGCGGGCGGCGGCGCGGGGGGACGGGCGCGGGCGG
>NZ_VRYY01000802.1 GCF_015731765.1 Nitratidesulfovibrio oxamicus | reverse complement strand
CATGCCCAGCTTGCGCCCGTGGCCCTCGATTCGGTGGTGCTGCCCGGCGGCGACATCATCCGCTACCGTTTCGGCGACAACGGCATGCCCTTCATGGTGTTGCGCAACGACGCGCCCAGCGAGGAATACCAGTGGCTCGACCCGCTGCGCCTGGCCCGCTTCCGCGACCACCGCACCGGCTCGGACTACACCTTTCACTACGGCGGGGGCCGCGTGCCAGAGGCGGTCACCGTGCGCGGCCCCGCGCTGGACAGCCTGGACGGCAACCTGCTGGACCCGTCCATCTTCCGCAAGGCCGGGGAACCCGCCACGCCGCAGCGTTCCGTCACCTTCCGCATCGGGTGCGACCAGGTGGGCACGCCAAAGGCGCTGCTGGCCCCGGATGGCCGCGTGGTGAAGCGCATGGAATACGACAGCTTCGGCAACCCGCTGCTGGACACCTGCCCGTACTTCTTTCTGCCGCTGGGCTTTGCCGGGGGGCTGGCGGACCGGCACACCGGCCTCGTGCGCTTCGGCT
>NZ_VRYY01000801.1 GCF_015731765.1 Nitratidesulfovibrio oxamicus | reverse complement strand
TTCGCGCGCCCGGTTACCCGCTGGGGCCGCCTGCCCGACGACAGCGGCGCGGCCTTTGCCACGGCCTTCCTGTCCGCCGCCGCGTCCAACTCGCTGCTCATGGAGGCGCACACCGCCGGGCGGCTGTCCGCGCGAGAACTGCGCCTGTCCTATCTGCTCAATTCCGGCTTGCCGGTCTTTCTGCTGCACCTGCCCACCACGCTCTTCGTGGTGGGGCCGCTGGCGCGCACGGCAGGCATCATCTACCTGACGCTGAACGGCGTGGCTGCGCTGCTGCGCACGGCGCTGGTGCTGCTGCTTACCCGCCGGGCGGTGCAGGCGGACGGGATCGGAGACAGGAACGCAGACGGGCGCGGCCCACTGCCGTCCGGGCAGGGCGTCTCGCATTCCGGCGCCCCCCACGCCCCCGCGAACACCACTGGCGCAAATCATACCGGCGTCGTGCCCCCGCATGATGCACACGGGGCGCAGGCCGCCCAGAAGGGTGCGCCCGCCGCCCTCGCGCAGCGCCTGCGGGC
>NZ_VRYY01000800.1 GCF_015731765.1 Nitratidesulfovibrio oxamicus | reverse complement strand
CGCGCGCGTCCATGTGGGCGTCCACCATGCCGCTGGGCGGCGCGGGCGACGTGCTGCCCGTCACCGGCGCGGGGCTTGCCGCGCTTGGCGCGGGTTTCAGCCATGCAGACGCGGCCAAGGCCGACGCGCGCGAAACGATCCGCCAGGGGCATCTGGCCCTGGTCTTCTTCAAGGCCATGCAGCCGGGTCTGCTGATGCTGCACGGGCAGGATCTGGCAGGCGCCCTGCCGCTGGACTGGCACGTCATGGCCGATTCCGAGGAGCGTTGGGATCCGGCGCTGGCCCCGCGCGGCGCCTACGCCCTGTACCGTACCGCCCGCACCACCGTGCTGACCAGGCAGGGCATGCCCCGTGCGCCGGTGGCTTACCCCACCCCCGACGAGCAGCTGAACGACCCGCACTCGTTCCTCAACGGGGTGCACGCCATCACCGCCATGCGCGAACGCACCGGCATTGCCGCCGGGCGCGTGGCCGCGCGCCTGCGTACGCAGGGGCGGGGCTGCATCGCCCTGGCCGTGGA